>JBDRTC010000879.1:0-2604 GCA_043824335.1 Planctomycetota bacterium
AACGCATCATCGAAAGCGTACTGAGTCTCGTGCCGCGTCTGGACGAACGCCTGGTGCCCAAGGCCCTGAGCGCCATGCTGATGCTCCAGCCGGTCATGGCCACGGCCGCGCCACCCCCGCAACCGATGAACGGCACCGTGCAGACCGTCGCGACGGCCGTCGAGCCGGTAAGTAAGAGCTATATCCAGCGGTTTGCGGTGGAACCCGCACTGGAAAACGGAGACGCCTCTCCGGCTCCGGCCGGGATTGAACGGCCCAAGACGGCCGCGCCGACTCCGATAGCGAAGCCCCTGCAATCCGGACTCACCGAGACGGTGCCTTCCGAACGGTTGATCGCTCCGGCCCGCACCGCTCCCGCGACACCCATGCGCGGAGAGGAAGCCGGTCCGGGAGTGCGCGAACTGCTGGACTCCCTGCTCTCGCGCCTCGATGGCCTGGCCGACCGCCCGGTGGAACTGAGCGTGACCACCAACATCGATGGCCGGAAGGTGGCCGAGGCTGTCTCCAAGGACCTGCGGGAGCGGAAAATCAGAAACTACGAAACCCTGTGAGAGGACCGATGAAACGCATCTTTGTCTGCAGCCCGTTCGCGGGCGACATAGCTCGAAACGTCAAGGTCGCCGAAGCGCTTTGCCGTTGGGTCATGAGAAGCGGTCACGCGCCGTTCGCGCCACACCTGCTGTATCCGACCTTCACCGACGACAGCGTTCCCGAACAACGGGAGACGGGCATCGCCTGCGGCCTGGCCTACATGGAATGCTGCGACGAGGTGTGGGCGTTCACCGGCAACGGTATTTCCAGCGGCATGCAGCGGGAACTGGACCGGGCCGGACAACTGGGCAAGCCGATCATCAAGATTGTCGAGGTGTAAGGATGGCCTGGGATCAACAGCCCATCAAGGGATATCTGGTGGACGCCGACACGGGGGAGCGGCTCGAATTCCAGTACAACCCCAACTCCATCAGCGACGAGAAGTCGACCGACTACGCGACGATCAAAATTCCCGGTATGAGCCATCCGCGCTACCAGTACGTCGCTGGGGAACCGCGCCGGATCGCCTTCAAGGTCGAGCTGTTCAAAGGGCCGGTGAAGCAGAAGGTCGACTGGCTCCGCTCTCTGCAATATCCGGAGCACGCCGGAACCATGCTCAAGAACGCGCCGCATCGTGTGCTGCTCATTTTCGGCGATCTCTATCCCGGCGTGACCTGTATCGTCCGGCAGGTTAAGGCGCGGTTCTTCGGCCTGTTCGACCGGGACAACCTGCTGCCGCAGCGGGCCGAGGTGGACATCGTCCTCGAGGAATACGTGGACCGTTCCATCAACTGGTCGGAGGTGCGCTCATGATCGGTCGCGATTCCCGCTACGCCCGCTGCGTTCTCTACCGGGACAGTGACGGCACCTCCCTCGGCGTGCGCCAGCGCATCGACACTACCCCCAGACACGACGACCGCCTGCACACCTTGGTCGAAGGCGACCGTCTGGATCTGCTCGCGCACCGCTATCTGGGCGATGCCCGGCTCTGGTGGATCATCTGCGACTACAACGACATCTTCTTTCCGCTGGAACTCGAGCCGGGCCAGGCGCTGCGCATTCCCTCCCGCGAACACGTTCAGATGCGCCTGCTCGACTGAGGCGTCCGACACCTCGCCATGCCTTCCGGTAAGTAAGCAGGGAACTGCGAACCACCGGAGAGACGCATGGATCTGGATACTTTCAAGCCGACATTTTTGATTCAGATCGAGGGGCAAGACCTCTCGAAGGACATCACCCAGGAGATCACCTCTTTCGTCTTCACCGACAACGAGGAGGAGCTGGATATCCTCGAACTGTCGGTGACCGACCGCAACCTGCAGTTCGTCGATGATCCTCTGTTCCAGGAAGGCAATGAGATCGTGGCCCGCTTCGGCTACGTGGGAAACCTCTCTCCGCGTAAGAAGGCGGTCATCAAAGACATCGATTACGATTTTCCGGAAAACGGCGACCCGACCATCCGCATCAAGGCCTACGACAAGGGCTTTAAACTCGCGGGCAAGGAAAACCAGAAGGTCTGGCAGAAACCCGCTCCCGGCATCCTCTATTCGGAAATCGCCGAGCAGATCGCCGCCGCCAACGGCCTCACGTCGGTGGTCACTGCCACCAAGGGCAAACATCTCCGCGTCACCCAGAGCAACATCTCGGACGCCCAGTTCCTGAAGGAGCTGGCGGAAAAAGCCCGTGACCGCGATGGCGACGGCGTGAGCGGCTATGTCTTCTACGTCCAGGACGACGAACTCCACTTCCATCCCCGCGAGCTCGACCAGACGCCGCTTCTGACCCTCGAATATTTCACCGACACCAAGGGCCTGTTGCGCTCGTTTCGCCCCAGCACCCAATCCCAGGGAGCCAAGGGCGCGGGTGTCGAGACCAAAACGGTCGGCGTCGACCCGCGCAAGAAGGACGTGGTCGAGCACAAGGCTAACAACGCCACCACGCCCGAGCGGACGGCCCTGGGCAAGCAGACCTATCTGGTCGACGGCAACACCGGCGAAGGCAGCTTCAAGGAACAGGAGACGGGGCAGATCGTACCCAGCTTCGACCGTTCCGAAGGCTTTCACGAAGAGCCGC
>JBDRTC010000880.1:0-2879 GCA_043824335.1 Planctomycetota bacterium
ACTCCCGCGCCCCCCCCCCCTCCCCCGTGATCAGCGACGCCACGGGGACCGCCGAGCGCGGCGGCGACTACGAGAACTACCCCACGGGCGACGGCTAGTGCTGGGAGCTGATCCGCCAGTGCGACGACACGATCGTCGGCGTCGTGCCCGGCTTCGGGCAGGGAAACCGGATCCACGTCGTCGACTACGGAGCGGCCGGCGACGGCGCCACGAACGACGCCGAACCGATCAAAGCCGCCGTCTTGGCGTTGGAGGAGCTCACGGGAACCCTGGTCGCCTGGCCCACGGATACTTACTACATCGCTCCGGGGGTCACCCAACCTGAGATCACGATCAAGGCGTCAAACATCACCATGGATTGGCAGGGCGCGACCCTGACGGGGAAGCACTACTTCACGTTCAACGGAGACTCCGGAATCGACGGCGATCGGTCGAGCGTCCGCTCCAACGTCCATTTCAGGAATGCGACACTGGGCGACGGCGGCAGCACAGATACGCCGATTGGCCCCGGCCTCTTCTGGTGCGACGATTCCTCGGTGGAAAACGTTCTCGTCGACGGTCCCCCGTTCAGTAGCCCCGTGTTCCGTGTTTACATGTCCAAGCGGTGCACTCTCCGGGACGTCGCCATCACTAGCGGCTACACTGCGAACCCCCCCATCGGAATCCTGCTATGGCACTCCGAGGACACGCTGGTTGAGAACTGCCATATCGACGGAAAAGGCGAGGCTCTCGCTTACGGCCTTCAGGTGAAGGGCGGCTACGACAACAGAATCGTCAATTGCTCGATGCGCAACGTCATCAAAGCCACCACCGGTTCCCCAAGCGGTTTCAGGGACCGTGGCGATTCTCCTTGGAGCGCCTCCCCTAGTACGGGCACGTATCCGTACAGTGGCCAGGGAAACCAGTGGAATGCCGATGACGAGCGCCGTGCAAGCCACAGAACCACATTCATGAACTGCGTAGTGCAAGGGTGCGGATTCATTGTCGATTTTGCGAGCCAAGAAAACACGGATGCATCCTTCATCAACTGTGTCAGCAGGGATTCGGGGGGGCAGGCTTTCCAGATTCTCCGCACGACCGGAACGCTCGGCCAGGAAGCGAACACCAGACTCCTCAACTGTGTAGCCGAGACCCCTTACCAACACGGGATCTACGTGCGAAGCGCCTCAAGCGACAACTTGCTGCCGAACGTTCTCCTGGACCGGTGCCGGGTGGAAAATGCCAGGTACAACGGCATCCAGCTCGAAAACACCGACAGGTGCAAGATCGTGCGATGCACCGTGCGGAATTGTGCCACCGCGGGGCACGCGACTTACAACGACGGCATCTGGGTACGGGACACCAACAACAGGCCGGAGATCATCGGCTGCGAGTCGTTCGACGACCAGGCCACCGCCACGCAACGCTACGGGATCTACATAGCGAGCGGCACGACATACCCGCGCGTGGAAGGGTGCCGGTGCACCGGAAACACCGGAAACATCGAAAACCCCGGCAGCCAAATCCAAAAGGACGCCGACGGGATCTACCTGAACAACAGCACCGATACCGACGTGATCAAGACGTTCGACGCGAACGACGCGACTCCCTCCGTAGCCGACGGCGAGTTCTTCAAAACGGCCAATACCAGCCTCACCACGATTACCGATTTCCTCGACGGGACGACCGGACAAAAAATCCTCGTCCTGATCGGCGACGACTATACCCAGTTCGATTTCTCGTCAAGCGGACTGAAGGGAAAAGGAGGCGTCGATTGGCTTCAGGAACCGCCGCCTGGCCCGCAGCCAGGAGACCACCTGACCTGCTGGTATGACGGAACGGACTGGTACTGTGATGTATCCGTGAACACGCTGCCGCCGCCGTGAGCATCGCGTGGATTCCTTGGATCGGGGGCCCGTTTTCGGGGTCCCGAACGGGATTCGGGGCGTCAACGAGCAAACCCCAGCGCAAGGCTGAAGCCTTCAAAGCCGAGGTCACCGGCCGGGTTATTAGGCGAGCCGGCCTCTTGCCAGAGCTGGCCTTCGTATCCGCCACGGATGAACACGTCCGCGCGCGACGAGAAGGAGCGCCTCCATTCCAGCCCAATCTCCGCTTCGCCGATGCCCATCACCTTGTCCGCATCGTCGTTGCGATACGTCGCGTCCCCGCTGCTGGTCCTTGAAAAGACAACGGCGTCTGAATCCCCAAACACGACTGAGCCGCGAGCGCCGCCAAACAGCGACAGCCCCCAGAAGCCAAAGGGACGATTGAACTCGGCCGCCATGGTCGGGCCGAGACCTTGGAAGCTCCGGTTTGCGATGAGTAATCCTCTGCGCTGTCCGAGTTCATCTGTCGCGACCGCCCTGTAGGTCTGATCGATTCGTGCGTAGCGAAGACCGCCGGCCACCGTCAGCCGGCTGCACCCAAGGCGGATCCGCTGTGTGAATTCCACGTCGGACGCGTGCACCTCCAAGCCGTTGGCAATGGTGAGAGTGCTGGCACCCACACCCACAGGATAATACTGCTCCCATATAGGCAAAGGTGACGAAACCACCCAGGCATAGGCGCTGGCATTCGCTAGTGACACCGCACCCCCGTGGTCAAACTGCCAGTAGCGGTATCGCAGACCCAATCCGCTCGGGCCGACGTATCCGAACCATGCCCTGGGCGTAAGTTCATAGTCATGGCTGAACGGCACGAACGTACGGTACCCGATTCTGTGACTGATATTCTCGGTAAAATGCGGCTTCGCGAAGACGAAGGCGTAACCCGCGTACGGCCCGCTGGGCTCGCAGGGGGACGAATCCAAGCCGTTCGAGTAATCTGACGGCAGGCGGTCGAGCCTGGCGCTCAGTGCGTCCAGCTCAGCCTCGAGCTCCGCCAGGCGGTCTTCCCCTACG
>JBDRTC010000881.1:0-2463 GCA_043824335.1 Planctomycetota bacterium
CCCGGTCTCGTGCCCCGGTGCCATCGATGCCGGACCCAGGGCAGCACCTTCCCGGTCCGGCGGCAGCACGAGTCGGGACCGGATGCACCTGAGTTGCATGCACCGCCCCATACGCTGGCGGACCGGTGACCACACGATTCCGTACCCAGGGCAGCACGATGGCGTGCAGCAGGCCGCACGTACCCTATACCCTGACCGGACGCGAACACCACGGTATATGCCCGTTGCTGGTCCCGGGCCTGCACGATGACGCGCCCGGGGCACCACGAGCACGGCAACAGGGCCGGCTGTACCCGATCCCGGAGCGAATGGCGGCGCCCCTCCAGGGCTCCTCCCCCCGGGGCGCAACTTAGACGGTTGTCACTAAGGAGCCGCTCAAAAATAACTTCCCAGTTTCATCGGGGCCTGAGCGTGTAGTTCCAGTCCGGTAGCGTCTCGTGTTTCTCGATGTTGAGTAACTCCATCTCCTCGTTCGAGACCCTGATGCCTTCCTGATATAGCTTCCCGTCGAGGTACGCTTTGATCTTGAGTCCGGTAGAAGTGGTCGTGGTGCTGATGTATTTCTTGATGGTCTCGTAGCTGTCCAGCGGACGGCCAACCCAGTTGTTGCTGATCCAACAGAACATTTTATGCTCGATGGGATTCCACTTGGAAGCCCCCGGAGGATAATGGCACACGGTGATCGAGATCCCCTGACGATCACAGAGCACCTGTAGCTCCCGCTTCCAGGCCCGTGGTTGGCTTCCGTTGCTTCCACCGCCGTCTGCCAAGATCAGCAATTCCTCCGCTCCTGGATAGCGTCGCTGTCCATCGTATCGCAACCACTTCGATATCGATGACACGGCGAACTCGGGCGTGTCATGCGACCAACCGATGAAGACGGAGCCACGATTGGCGCGAAGGTCATATACGCCGTACGGAATGGCCATCCCAACTGCATCGGAGCGAAAGTCGTGATCGTTCACCTGAACCGGCTGCTGGTTCCAGGCCACACCTGGATTCTTGAAGTTGCCGACCATCTCTTTCTTCTTCGTGTCGACACTGATGATCGGCTTGTCTCCCCGGGAGAAGCGTTCGCGAATTTCGGCGATGTAGGAGAACTGCTGATCGCGGTCGGGGTCGGATGTGCTCGAGAGATTCTTGTGGTTGACTCGTAGCGAGTATCCGAGATCCTTGAGGAGCCTGGCCACGGTGTTGGGGCTGATGTCGATTTCCAAGGCGCGAAGCTCGTCGGCGATCTTTCCCGTCGTCCTCCTCGTCCACTTCAGGCCCGTGATCGGATCTCCGGCCGTGTCGTGCTTCATCAACTCTTCGATCTTCTTGATGACCGCCGCCGTTTTTTTTCCACGCGCTGGCGTCCGCCACCGGCCTTGCGAATCCGGTCCGAGTCGAACTCCTGGGTGAGTAACTGCCGCCGCCCTTTGGCCACCGTGCTCACGTCCAGGCCAAGGAGAGCCGCGACTTTGGTATCGCCACCGTGCCCCCATTTCAGTGATTCGAGACCTGCGAACAGCCTGCGCTGCTGCTCGTCGAGCATACAGAAGAACAAGATGATCGCCGCCTTGAGTTCATCGTGGATCTCACCGAGGGGTAGCCTGCCGTGCTCCGGCTCGGACTCCATCGCCTGCCGCGACAATAACTGCTGCCTCCTCTCGAACTGGACCGCAGAGCAGTACAGATACCGGTTCGAAATCCTCTCCCGGGACACGCTGCCCTTGCGGTAGAGCCGCAGCAGAGTTTCCTTGACGCCCACACGAAGGATGCGCTCAAGCTCGTTCGAGTAGTACCCCGCACCGGCTTGCTTCACGAATCTCTCGGCAGTGGCGACCAGCGTGCCGTAGACGGAAAAGCACACCGAGCCGAGGAGCCAGAGACCGTCTTCATCGAAGCTCGCCAGCTTCTTTAGACTGTAGTAGCGACCCCGATGAGAGTAACTCGTGAGGTAATCGAGTTGCTTGAGCTTCCGGAACACGGTCACGTCCACATCCGTCTTCAGTGCTTTCTTCAACTCGTCCATGGTGGCGATGGTCCGCTTCTGGAGCAGCCTTTCGACGTCTTCTGTCTTGAATCGTTCTCGCTTCATAATGTAGGAATATCTCCTTCGGGGTTGATACTCCTACATTGCGAGCCAGAAGGCAAGTCTTTTCCTTTGGGCAGTTCAATACGATGAATACAGGCAATTTGTGGTGTTTGGCGCTTCGCTATGCTGCGCTGAACATGCAGCAGGTTCAATCTAAACTAGGATGTTATTTTTGAGTGGCCCCTAAGCTGCAGCGGGAACTGCGAGGACGACGTGACCTGCGCCGCGAACTCGGACTGCCCCGCCGGCGAGATCTGCTGGGAGGGCCTGTGCTTCGAGCCGAACCTCGAATGCGCCAGCGACGCCGACTGCAGACCGCACGAGGTCTGCGAGCAGAGCTTCTGCCTGGCCCACTGCCGGCCCGCGGTGGAGATCTGCGACGG
>JBDRTC010000882.1:0-4142 GCA_043824335.1 Planctomycetota bacterium
TCCGCACATTTTGAAGCTGCCGCACCACGAGCCCCCGGATTGGTGAAAGCGTACTCTCGCAGGTACAGCACCATACGCAGGGAAGTTCTCGAAACACAAGTCGTCTACGTCAAGCAGTACCTCGAAGGCGATTGGGGGTGCACGGGCGACGTGATACGGGCTCGGGCGGCGCGGGAAGGGGAGGTGATTGGGCGTTTGGGGGAATTGCCTGGGCTTTCCGGACGACTGGGGAGCATGAGACTTGTTTCCGCCGATCCGGAGCAGGCGACCGTTGTTACGGCGGCGGTTGGCGGCAGGCCGCTGGATGAATATGCTCGGGATGAGTACCGGCGTTACCTCAACGGGCCGTGTTTGCGGGCTTTCTTTTTGGCCGGGAAATGGCTCAGTGTGTTTCAGACGCTGCATGTTCTCCCCGGAGACGGTGAGCGAACCGGTGAGTACGATCCGGAGGACCTGGTCGAGTATTGCGACATCCGGCTGAAGAAGACGCGAAGTCTTGGGTACCGATGGTTGACCGAGGCTGTTCGTGACCGAGTTTGCGGAGTCGTTGGCGGCCTTGTCGAGAGGTCGCCCGAGGAGGACCGGCGCCGCGTCTGGTCGCATCACGATTACGGGCCCGGGAACGTGATGTGGGACGGAACGACCCTCACGGCCATCGATTTTGCCATGGCAAGCCTGGACGTGCCGCTGGTCGACGTCACCTACTTCATCCATCGCCTGGAGATGATGCCGATCTATTTTCCCTGGAAGCGGTGGCCGGTGGCTGTTTGGAAGAGGGCGTTTCTTCGGGGCTATGGGCGGCCGGACGCCGAGGCGTCGCCCATGTATCGGGCGCTGATGATCCGCCACCTGCTCTGTCGATTGCAGACCTACGTGCGCAGGCCGCCCGAGAATCTGAAGCAGCGGATTCACAACGCTTGGGTTCGCCGGTGCGTGCGAGCCAAGCTGATCGGCATGTTGGATTGACGACGGAACCGACCGATTTTGGACTTTCTGAACCAACCATCTTGAAGATGTTCACCTCGCACCAGCTCTTGAAGCTCCGCAAGATGTCGCCCGAGGAAATCCTGGGACGGGTCGGCCAGGTTTTCGGGCGGCGGCGCGACCGGCGGGCCTATTGCCGTGGGCATCGCAACGGGGCCCCGCGATCGACGGCCCGGTTCGACGCCCAGCGGCTGACCGAAGCGGCCCGAGCGCTCGTGCCCGGAACGAGCCGTGACGCGTTGGAGACACTCCGCCGTCAGTTTCCCAACCTCTTCGAGGCAATGGCGTCCCACGCGGCGGAGACGGCCGAGGCGGTCCTCGCGGGCTCGTGGAAGATGCTCGGGCATCCGTTTGACCTACGGGCCGAAATCGACTGGCACGCCGACCCGCGGTCCGAACATCGCTGGCCCAGCGTTTTCTATGCCGACGTGCCGCTGGCGGGCGACGGCCAAGTCGATTTCAAGTACGTTTGGGAATTGGGTCGTCAGCAATACCTGGTCGAGCTCGCCCGGGGCTGGCAGTTCACCGGGAACGAGCGGTTCGCCGCGCGTGCCCGCGAAATCATGCTCGACTGGATCGAGCACAATCCCCTTTACGAAGGAATCCACTGGACCAGCGCGTTGGAGGTGGCCGTTCGGGCGATCTCCTGGCTCTGGACGCTGGCCTCCCTTTCCGAATGGGCCGGGTGGCAAGCGGGCGAGCTGAACCGCGTGGCGGCGAGCCTGGCCGATCACGCAACGTATCTGGAAAACCACTTCTCGTTCCATTCGAGCCCCTACAATCATCTCATCGGCGAGGCCACGGGGCTGTACCTGATCGGCGTGGCGCTGGAAACCTTGGACGAATCGGCCCGATGGCGGCGAACCGGCCGACGTGTCCTCTCCGAGCACGGACCACGGCAGTTTTACGCCGACGGCTTCTGCGTCGAGCAGGCCACCGGCTATCACTACTTCACGCTCGGCTTTCTCACGCTGGCGATCGCCGCCGCCCGAAAGGAAGGCAAGCCGCTGGCGGACCTCGAGCCGGTCGTGCGTCGAGCCTACGGCGCGGGAAACGCGTTTCGGCAGCCGGACGGGCGTTGGCCGGCCATCGGCGACGTCGATTCGGCCCGTTCGATTCCCGTCCTCCATGAGGACTTTTGGGATTTCAATTCGCTCAGCTCGCTCGCGGCCGCCCTGTTTGAAGCCCCGGAGTTCAAGCTTCCCTCCACCGGCCCGGGCGAGGAACTTTATTGGGTGCTCGGGTGCGAAGGTGTTACGTCGTGGCAGCGGCTGGACGAGAATCGTTCCTCCACCGTCGCCGTGTTGGAGGACTCAGGCTATGCCGTGGCCGGTCGAGGAGGCGATTGGCTTCTGTTCGACGCGGGCCCGATCGCCGACGGACTCCACCCCGATCGAACGCCATCGACCGCCCACGGCCATGCCGACGCCTTGCAGGTGCTCTTTTTCACCGGGGGGAAACCGGCGCTGGTCGACCCGGGGATGCCCTCCTATTCGGGCCCCGAGGCGTGGGTTGCCCACTTCCGCGGGCCGGGGGCGCACAACACGATCGAGATTGAAGGGGCCCCTATGGCCCGAACCGGCGGGAAACTGGCGTGGACACATGTTGCCCCGCGTCCTCGGCTCGACGCCAATCTCTCGGACGACGCCTGGCTCGCCCGGGCTCGCGCTGAATGGGCCCCGGGAGTAGTCGTCGAGCGCCATCTTCTCGCCCTGCCGGGCCGCGGCCTCTGGATCGCCGATTGGATCGAAACCGACAAACCCCGCCGCATACGCTGGACCTGGCAACTGCCCACCGGGACGTTGCATCACCTGCGGGCGGAAAGCTCCACACAGTGCCTCGTCGAAGGCGACGGGCTGGTGCTGGCAACCTGGTCGGATTCAACGCCCGTTCAAGCTCGCATCGAGACCGCGAACCACAAGTCGCCAATCGCCTGGAACGCCCCCGGCTACGGCGACCTGTCCATCGGACAAAGGGTTTGCCACGAGGCGCAGGCGGAGAATCGCCTTCTCGTCGCAACGTACATCGGACCATCTCCGATACCCGTGGAAATGACGGTGAGGGGAAATCGGCTCGTTTGTGCTGTTGGAGATGCTTTTGGATCTCTTGGCCATGACATGTCCCACAACGGCAAGATTGTCGTGGCGGACATCATCTGGCGAGTCTGGACCGAGGACGGGCTTTCAACCTACGCAGGTGGACTTCCGACCAGATCAACCGATCCCGGACGGGATTGCCTTCGGGGCACCGGAGGCTGGCCGGCTGTTCATGTACCTCCTACCATTGCAGCCGTTCACTGAGCAGCCAGGTTGTGGCGTCAGGCGGAGCCTGACCTACGGTACTTCGCCCCATTCCGCACGATTTGAAGGACAAGCAGCCATCCACCAAGTATTGCAGACGAGTGCCGGGGAAAACGATGAAGGCGTCAAGCCGTACAAGAGAGTTCTCGTTGTTAGCGCAAGCTTTCCGTCCACGGGAAACCCCATTCCCGGCGTGTTCGTGAAGGAGCGGGTCCGATTCGTGTCTCAATTGCCTGGCGTGCAAGCCCGGGTAATCTCTCCCGTGCCCTTCTTCCCGCCGATCAAGTACTTCAAACGGTGGTATCCGTGGTCGCAAATGCCTCGTGCTGACGTTATTGACGGACTTCAGGTTGAGCGTCCTCGTTATTTCATGCCGCCGAAATTTGGTGGCTATGTCGAATCCACCCTAATGTATCCGGCGGCGCGCCAAGCCGCGAGAAGACTTCGACGAGAGTTCGACTTCGACCTGATCGATGCCCACTTCGTCTATGCCTCTGGCGTTGTCGCCTTTCAACTCGGCCGGTTGTTTCGAAAACCGGTCGTGATCACGTGCCGCGGCGAAGACATCTTGCGTTTTCCGGATTTGCCGGTGATAGGTAACCGGATACGCGCCGCCTTGCAGGGCGCGACTCGATTGGTTGCTTTGAGCAAGGAAATCGCCGACGCCCTTGAGCGACAGGGGGCAGATCCGAGCAAAGTTACCGTGATTCCCAACGGCGTTGACGCAGACAAGTTCCAGCCGATGTCTGCTCAACGCGCGCGGCAAGAGCTCGGTCTTCCGCAAGAACGTCCCATTGTCGTTTCCGTGGGATACCGGATCGAACGCAAGGGATTTCACGTCCTAGTGGACGCCATTCC
>JBDRTC010000883.1:0-2576 GCA_043824335.1 Planctomycetota bacterium
ACCCACCTCCGGGATCGACACGCCCGAAGACTACCGCCGGTTTGTCGAACGGTGCCGTTGCGCTTAGAATGTTGGTTTGGCAGCACTCGGAGATGAGGGGAGCAGGGTGGCCCTTTCCGCCAGAAACCATGGCGAGCGTGCAGGCGCGTTTGGGCGCGAGGCCCCCGGTTTCTTCTCTTTCGTCCCCTTTCTCCGGCACGACGCAACCCTCTCAGCCAGGATGGTGTTCCCATGACCAAGCACATTTTCGTCACCGGCGGCGTGGTCAGCTCCCTGGGCAAGGGACTGACCAGCGCCTCGATCGGCATGCTGTTGGAGAACCGCGGGCTGTCGGTCCGCCTTCAGAAGCTCGATCCGTACATCAACGTCGACCCGGGCACGATGAGCCCCTACCAGCACGGCGAGGTCTACGTGCTGGACGACGGCAGCGAAACCGACCTCGACCTGGGCCACTACGAACGGTTCACCAGCAGCCCACTCACCAGAGACTCAAACTACACCACCGGCCAGATCTACCAGGCGGTAATCGACAAGGAGCGGCGGGGCGTGTTCCTGGGGCAAACGGTTCAGGTGATTCCGCACATCACCAACGAAATCAAAGCCGCCATCGCCAAGCTCGACGGCGACGACGTCGACGTGGTCATCACCGAAATCGGCGGCACGGTGGGCGATATCGAAAGCCAGCCGTTTCTCGAGGCGATCCGCCAGTTCGCCCTCGACGTCGGCAAGGGAAACTGCCTCTACATCCACCTCACGCTCATTCCCTTTCTCAAGGCCGCCGGCGAGCAGAAGACCAAGCCCACCCAGCACTCGGTCGGGCAGCTCCGGCAAATCGGTATCCAGCCCGACATCCTTATCTGCCGCACCGAGCGGGCCCTCGGCGGCGACGAGCGGGCGAAAATCGCCCTCTTCTGCAACGTGCCGGTCGAAGCGGTCATCGAGGAAAGAGACAAGGACTTCTCGATCTACGAGGTCCCCTTGAGCCTGGTGGAACACGGGCTCGACGGGTTGATCGTCAGCCAGCTCAACCTGAAGGCGGGCGAGCCGAACCTCGACCACTGGCGCGATCTCTTGCACCGGCTCCGCAACCCCGAGCACGAGATCAGCATCGCCGTCGTGGGCAAATACACCGAGCACCGCGACGCCTACAAGTCGATCTACGAATCGCTCGACCACGCCGGAATCGCCAACAAGGCCCAGGTGTGCATTCAGCGGGTCCACAGCGAGGCCGTCGAGCGCGAGGGGCCGGAACGGCTCCTTGCCGGCGTCGACGGCCTCTTGGTTCCCGGCGGCTTCGGCGAGCGGGGAATCGAAGGGAAGATCGATGCCGTGCGATTCGCCCGAGAGCGAGGGATTCCCTTCCTGGGAATCTGCCTGGGCATGCAGTGCGCCGTGATCGAATACGCCCGAAGCGTGGTCAAGCTGGAAGCGGCCAACTCCACCGAGTTCGACAAGGACAACCCCCACCCGGTGATCTGTTTGTTGGACGAGCAGAAAACGATCACCGACAAGGGCGGCACCATGCGGCTGGGCGCTCAGCCGGCACAGCTCAAGCCCGGGAGCAAAGCGGCCGAGTGCTACGGCACGCCGGAGATTTCCGAGCGGCACCGGCACCGTTATGAGTTCAACAACGTGTACCGCCAGCAGTTCGCCGCCCACGGAATGCAGGTGGTCGGCACGAGTTCCGATGGTTTGTTGGTCGAGATCGTCGAGATTCCCGAGCACCCCTGGTTCGTGGCGGTGCAGTTTCATCCGGAGTTCAAGTCCCAGCCGACCCGCGCGCACCCGTTGTTCGGCGGCTTCATCGCCGCCGCGGTCCGACGGCATTCGAGTCGCCCGGAACGGGCCCAGCCGTCCGAAGCCGAGGACGAAGCGCCCGGCGACGAGGAACCGGAACCCGGCGTACGGCGGACCGACGGCGCGGCGAAATGAAAAGGGCGGTGGAGGAAACCCCGAGTTTTCGTAAGAGGGACGCAACCCATGTCAGAAGATCCCAACGAACAGCCCCAGAAGAAGATCATCATCGACGAGCACTGGAAAAGCCAGGTCCAGGCCGAGAAGGAAGAGCTGGCGAGAAAGCAGGCCCAGAAGGAGGAGGAGGCCTCGGCCGACGAGGCGGCGGGGCCCGATGTTCCCCTACCGCCCCCCTCGCTGGAGATCCTGGCCAGCTCGCTGGGGATACAGGCGATGATGGCCATGGGCTTGCTGGCCGATCCCGAGGGCGGGAAACCGGAGGTCCACCTGAACCAGGCGAAACACTACATCGACACGATCGCCATGCTCGAGGAAAAGACCGAGGGGAACCGTACGGCGGAGGAGACGGCCGTGTTCAGCAACCTCTTGCACGAGCTGCGCATGGGGTTCCTCGCGGTCCAAGAGGTGCAGGCGGAAGGGTGACCATCCATCCATGCCCGGTCCGGGGCGAAAAGCCAGGCGAGTCCGTGGCCCTAGGGGCCAGTCCCTGGTGACTTGCGTCCCAACCGGGTGACACGAACCGGAAGGAATCCAGAATCTCCACCGGACCGGGCATGGTTGTGGTTCTGGGGCGACCGTAAGACAACTCGGGGACTGTCCCG
>JBDRTC010000884.1:0-4592 GCA_043824335.1 Planctomycetota bacterium
TAATCAGCCGTTCTTCTTCGCCAGGATTTTCGGAAACGACAACTTCGGCTCTCAAGAATCGGCGACTGCCAGTGGCGACACGAACCCGACGGACATCATGATGGTTCTCGATCTGTCAGGATCGATGCGATCTTCAGGCCGCATTGAGGCTCTATGGCACTCTGCTCCGACATTCGTCGACGTGATCGAGCAGTTCGGCAGCGCCAGCGACGAAGAAGAAGAAAAGGATCAAATCGGGGTCATGGGCTTGTCGGGCGATCCTGACGGCTATGATCCGGTTGCGGAAGGGCATTCTGGAACGCTCTATTCTTCGGGCTTGCATGCCACCGCGAATCACCGTGTGGGCGTCCTGGAAGCCCGTCTGACGACAAACTACGATTACCTCAGGGATACCGTGCTTAGCCAGGCGAACCTCGAAGCGAGGAAATACGGCGGCGGGACAGGCACCGGAGCTGCGATTGGCGACGCTGCGCACTATCTCGAGTACAGCGCCGAAACTCGCGACGACGTCGCCAAGGTGATCGTGCTGATGAGCGACGGACACGCAAACAAACCTAGCGGGAACGGGCCTGGGTATGCACGGGCCATGGCCCGCTACGCGGCAGGCCTCGACGTGACCATCTATACCATAAGCCTTGGGAACGACGCCGACCTCAATCTGATGCAAGACATTGCCGAGATCACTGGCGGCAACCACTTCGACGCAACCGGCTCGGGCTGGGGGACACTCACGCATCAGTTGACAGAGGCTTTCAAACAAGCAGCCGCTGATATCAAGCGGGTACACCTCGTGAAGTGATCGCCGACCTTCTCCAGAACCGGAGACCATACCAGTGCCGCTTTACCGAACACTAACGGAATCCATCCGTGAGGAAGGGTGAAAAATGAAAACCCGTCGCAAAAAGCAGTTTATCGATTCCGCCGTGCAGGGCGCCCTGGTTCGAAGAATCGCGTTTCACTGGCTCTTGTTCTTTGCGACAGCGCTCATCGTGCTGCCGTTTTGGCAGGTTTTGCGCAGCGGCAACTTATTCGGCCCCTTTTCGAAACTCATGCTGAACGGCCTGGCGGAGACTGCGCCCGTCCTTGTCGTTCTGCTCGCCATGATCCCGCTCTTTGTCTGGGACACGGTCAAGCTGAGCAACCGCTTCACCGGACCGATGTATCGGTTCCACAAGACCGTTCAGAGCCTCGCCGCGGGTGAAGAGGTTCGACCGGTGCGGCTTCGCAAAGGCGATTTCTGGAAGGACGTTGCCGAGGACTTCAACGCCATGTTGGAGCGATTGGCCGCCGAGCGGAAACAAGACGCGCCGGACCCCAATCTGGAGCCCGTCACTTGCGGCGCCCCGGACAGCGAGGGCTATGCTCCGGATGAAGAAAGCGCGCTTGCCTGACGCCGGCTAGTCCGCATTTCTCACCAAGCCGATACACTCCAAGACAGTGTGCCACTGCTTCGCAGAAGCAATGCACGTCGCAACTTCGCGGCACTGCTTGCCTTGCGGCAAACAGTGGGACACGGTGGTGAGAAAAGCCGGCCAGGTGGTCACCGCCCGACGCTGGTCTCCCGACCCCGCCGGGCGCACCGAGCGTGTGGCCGTCTCGCCCCTCGTCCCTCACCCCTCGTCCCTTCCAAATGGGCAACTCCCGGGCTGGATGCCGGTGCCGCAGGCGGGGTAAAATGGTCCGCAGGGTGTTCGGTCGTCCGGCGCCCCCGGGCGTGAGCGGGGAGGTGGGGCTCGGTCTCACGCCGGTTGATGGGCACGGTTTCCATCTCTGGAAGGAGAGAAGCGATGAATAGCAGACTCGCCGCGGCGGTACGGACCCTATGCGTCGCACTCGGTACGCTTACCGCCCCCTGGCTCGCAAACCAGGCGGCATTCGGCGCGCAGCCGCCTCGGGCGAACCGGCCGAACGTGATTCTCGTTTTGACCGACGACCAGGGCTACGGCGATCTCTCCTGCCACGGCAACCCCGTGCTCAAAACGCCCTATCTCGACCAGCTCCACGCCGAGAGCGTGCGGTTCACCGACTTCCACGTGGCACCCATGTGCGCGCCGACCCGCGGCGAGCTGCTCACCGGCCGCGACGCGATCGACAACGGGGCCTATTGCGTCTGCTCCGGGCGGACCTTCATCCGCCGCGGCATCCCCACCATGGCCGAGGTCTTCGCCCAAAGCGGCTACCAGACGGGCATCTTTGGCAAGTGGCACCTGGGCGACAACTATCCCCACCGGCCCGGCGACCGAGGATTCCGCGAGGCCGTCTATCACATGGGTTGGGGCATTACCTCCACGCCCGAGTTCTGGAACAACGACTACTTCGACGACACCTTCCGCCACAACGGCCAACTCAAGAAATACCCCGGCTATTGCACCGACGTCTGGTTCGCCGAGGCCCGGCGCTGGATCGGCGCGTGCCGCCAGCGGAACGAGCCGTTCTTCGCCTACATCTCCACGAACGCCCCGCACGGGCCGTTTTGGGTGCCGGCAAAGTACCGCGAGCCGTACAAGCACCTCGATCGCGACACGGCCGGCTTCTTCGGCATGATCGCCAACATCGACGAGAACATGGCCCGGCTCGACGCCATGCTCGCGGAAACCGGCCTCCGGGAAAACACGATCCTGTTGTTCATCACCGACAACGGCGGCACCGGCGGCATCAAGGTCTACAACGCCGGCATGCGCGGGGCCAAGGCGAGCCTCTACGAGGGCGGGCATCGCGTGCCGTGCTTCCTCCGCTGGCCCGGCGGCTCGTTGCGCCCGGCCGGCGACGTCGACGCGCTCACCCATTGCCAGGACCTCTTGCCCACCCTGATCGACCTCTGCGGCCTCAAGTCGTCCCAAACCCAAAACGACCGCTTCGACGGCACCAGCCTCGCCGGGCTGCTCGGCGGCCAACCGCAGCCGGAACTTGCCGACCGCATGCTCGTCGTGCAGTACGGCGGCCTCCGCAAGGCCCAGCCCCAACCGTGGGACTCGACCGTGATGTGGAGCCGGTGGCGATTCGTCAAGGGCGAAGAGCTTTACGACGTCAAGGCCGACCCGGGCCAAAAGAGCGACGTCGCCGCCGACCACCCCGACGTGGTCCGCAAGCTGCGCGACCATTACCAAAACTGGTGGGCCGACCTCCAGCCGGCCCTCGGCCAGTACGTCCCCATCAGCCTCGGGGCAGACCAGGAAAACCCCACACGGCTTTCGTCGCTCGACTGGCTCGCCCCAAAGCTGGTGATCGCCGCCCAAACGGTCGATGTCCGCCTGCTGGGCCAGTTTCCCGTCACCGAGGGCTCCCTGCCGGGCGGCCGACCCATGCCCGTGCTGAACTGCCCCTGGTACGTCGAGGTCGAAAAGCCGGGCCTCTACGAGATCTCGCTCCGCCGATGGCCCAAGGAGGCCAACGCCTCGATCACCGCCGGGCTGCCCGCGTACGAAGGCGTCGACGGCACGTTCCCCGAAGGCAAGGCCCTCCCGGTCGTCAAAGCCCGCCTCAAGATCGGCCCCGTCGACCTCCTTCAGCCCGTCACCCCCCACGCCCACGCCGCCACCTTCACCACTCCCCTCCCCGCCGGCAAAACCCACCTCCAAACCTGGTTCTACGACGCCCAAGGCAACGAGCTGTGCGGGGCCTTCTACGTGGAGGTCCTCCGCAAGTAGTGCCCGACGGCCCCATGGGTGGCAGCGACGATTTTCCGGAAAAGGCGTGGCCATGTCGTGGGACGATTTCGGAAAATCGTCGGTGTTGCGGAGCAACAAGAGGACTGCCGAAATCCTCCTCCGTTAAGATAATGACCTCATGGCCAGACGGCGAATCTACGACGGCGAGCTTCATGCCCAGTTCGCGACGCTCTCCTGCTACCGGCGTCGGGGTTTGCTCGACCATTCCCTTGCAGCTTCTGGCCTATCACATCGCCGTTGTGCGCGGCTGCGACGTCGACAAGCCCCGCAACCTGGCCAAGACCGTCACCGTGGAGTGAAGCGGCCGGGAAAAATCGCCAACCCGGGCGCGGCCAGAAATGGCCTTGAGGCCGGCTTCCAAGATGTTAACATCAAAGAAGTTGCGCCGACGGAATGGGTCTGGAAACACGCCGAATTGGCGCGTCCAACTGTCCACGACGACGGCTGACGATATGCCTTAAGTCCTTTCTGTCACAAGGATTACGATGATTTGTTTTGTTGGACGGGGAATTCGAGTTTCGCGGAAACGGCCAAGTGCCCCGCTGCGAAGGACTTACGGCAGCGGGCTCCTCAAGAGCTGCGTTTTTCCGGGGAGCAACCGTGTAGGCACCTACCCTGGGACCCCACGGCACTCACCTCGTGATCCCAAGGCATGTACCTCGTCACCCCATGGCATTCACCCTGTGGCGCGATGGTAAGTGCTCACATGTACGTGTTGGGGATGATGCCTCTCGTTCCCACGCTTCGCGTGGGAACGGGCTGCCGTGACGCTTTGCGTCGGAACGAGAGAAGAGGGATGAAGTCGTCATGACGTTCGTCGGATATGCGTTGCTGATCGTGGGTGGTTTCGTTTGCTTGTCTAACTTCTACCTGTCCTTTGTCCGGTATCCGATATTCTGGCTGCAAGGACGCCAAGAAGAATGC
>JBDRTC010000885.1:0-18482 GCA_043824335.1 Planctomycetota bacterium
GGGCCAACGCGGTGCTCGGGAGGAAGGCCAGCAAGGCAATCAGCCCCGCAGATCGCAAAGAGTCCGAAAGATTCCGTCGCGTCATGGTGCTCCCATTTCTCGGTGCATTTCTGCCTCGAATCCCCTCAGCATGATAGCCATCGACGCTGGCCCATGCCAACGTGCCGTTTAGCGGCCGACGGCACGTCGGCCTGCACTCACGCCAACTCTCGCCGACGTGCCGTCGGCGGCTAAACGGGGAATCAGATTCTATGGCCCGCCGGCCCCTTGAGCCATCGTGCTCTTGTAGAATCGCACCAGCTCCGCCAGGTTTGCGTGGGCGTACGGCTCGTCGCAGGCGACGGTGTGGCGGCCGGCGTCGGCGAACCACATGTCGAGGGTTTCCGGCGCAAAGACGGCGTTGTGCAGGTTCGAGTTCATGGCCACCGGCCGCTTGATGATCTCGATCATCGTGGCCACGTCGATCTTGCCGTAGTGCTGACGCAGCCGGTCGCTAAGCGCTTCGGCCCGCCCGGGGCCGGAGATCAAGACGGTGTCCTCGGGCACGAAGGGCAGGTCCGGGTGCTGCCGGCCCGGGTGGAGCACGGTCAGTTGCCGCGCGTCGGCGTGAACGCCGGCGATGGAGCGCGACTTGTCGCTTAGGACGTAATAGTACTCGCAGGTTCGGGGCGAGTTACGGAGGATTTCCAGTCCCTCCTCGACCGTGGAGGCCCGCTCCATCACGTCGCGCAGAAGATAGGCCATGGGCACGCCGTCCCAGTCGCCTACGCCGCCGCCGCCCATCTCGCCGATCGCCAGGCCCTTCTCGTTCATCGCCGTCACGGTTCCCACGAAGCCGGAATACCCCAGGCTCATCCACGCATTGCCCCCCTCGGGCATGAAGACCACCACGGCCGCGCAGTCCTGGAGGTGGATGTCGCGCATGTAGTCGAGCACC
Organism: Planctomycetota bacterium; assembly: GCA_043824335.1. GTDB lineage: Bacteria > Planctomycetota > Planctomycetia > Pirellulales > Thermoguttaceae > JBDRTC01. Next base: position 938 of record JBDRTC010000885.1, read on the forward strand.
CGGGCGTGAAGGACGGAGCCGTCCCTGGTGGCCTTTCCGCGCACGGCCACGCCGCTACAGTGGAACCGCTCGGGAAAGAGATTGGCGTAACGTCCGTCGCGAAGGGAAACGCCGGCGGCCTCGGCCAGGGCATCGCACTCGGCAAGGAACCGCTCGGGAATGTGCGGAAGCGTTCGCCGGTCGATCTCGGCCATGCGATCCAAAAACCAGACGCCCGACTGGATGCTGTCGGCCCCGCCGACCAGGTAGAGCACCCGCTGGACGAGTTTTCTCGTGTTTTCCCGCATGAGCGTTCCATGGGCGGCTCCCATCTCGCGGGGCGTGCCGGATACGAGCAGAAAGGTCTTCCCCTGGCTCCGGCAGACGAGGCCGTGCCCGGCGGGGTCGCGGGCGACAAGCTTGATCTCACTTGGCCCCGCGGCCCAACAGGCGGTGCCGGCAAGCACGCTCAGCAACGCAACGACCCTGGCCAGCCGCCCGGCGGGCGAAGAAGAGACGACAGCGGCGGGATATCCTTTCATCGTATACTCTCCATGGCGAAGTCGAACATGGCCGAGAAGATCCGGTAGAGATCGGTTCGGTCCACCTCTTTCTCGGGAATTCCCGCGGGCGGGTCGAACATGGACGGATGGGCGACCGTGTTCGACTGCCAACCGCGGAAGGTGAGCCTTCCCTGGACATCGGCGACGTCGAACGTCACCTCGCGCGGCGTGCGGGCGTCGTCCTTAAGGACCAGGCGCAAGCTTCCCACGCCCTGCTCTTTGAGCACGATCCGGATCGCCGGCGGGCCTTCTTCGGGCGTGTCGTCCTCCACGGTAAACCACTGGTTGAGAATATGGGGGGCAATTGCCACGCCGGCGGCCGCGCCGGCGGCCATACGCAGGGCCATCACGTGTTTGGGACTGGCAAAGGAGAGCGGGTTGTCTGTTCCCCCGGCCGGGTCCCCCGCCCCTTTGAACAGGATCTTCCCGCCGGAAACCATCCAGGGATAGCCATTTTGCCCCAAGGCGGCCGCGCCCACCACGGGAAGATCGCACTCGAGCTTGAATCTTCCCTCCCGGCCGCGGATGAATCTCAGCCGGGCCTCGATCGGCGACCCCTCTTTGGAGGCCGCGGAAAAAGCGACATCGACAAAGTGACAGCGTCCCTCCCCGGGCTCGGAGACGAGGAACGTGGAGATCTCGGAAACCAACGACGCCGTGATCTCCAGCGGCGTGCGGGGCGCGGCGTCTGCGGGGAGGGGTTCCAGCCCCGGGGCCAGGTCTTCGCCAAAGAATTCCACGACCGTCCGGAGTATCTGGGGCAACTCCGCCATCGCCGTGTAATGGCCGTGGCCCTCAAGCCAGATCACCCGGTCGGTGAGTCCCAGCGCCGAGGCAAGCTGCTCGGTGCAGGATCGGGGGATCAACTCGTCCTCGGCCGCGTTGAGCATCAACACCTTGCCCTCCCGGGCGCGGTCCCGCAGGCGGTCGGCGTGCCGGAGCGGGTCGACTTCGTCCAGCGCCCGCTCGACCTCCGCGCGCCGGTCGGGCGGCAGCCGCTTAATCAGTTGGCTTAGCTCCCCGGTCTCTTGTGCGTGATGGATCAACTGCTTCAAGTCGCCGCCGGCCAGGATCAGCATCGCCCGGTGGAAGCGGGGCTCGATGCCGGAGGCCGAAGCGGCGACAATCCCGCCCAGACTGATCCCCGTGATCCCGATCCGCTCGGGATCGACTTCCGGGCGCGAGGCCAAGAGATCGACGGTTCGCCGCACGTCCTCCAAACCCTGCGCCACGGCGCTCGTGAACAGCTTGGGGTCGGCGGAGAGCGCTCGGGGCCCCTCGGGAAACCCACGCTCCTCGTAGTAGGGCAGCTTGAACATGATGGCCGGGATGCCGTGCGACGCCAGCGCCGAGCAGGTCATGCGGACCAGCACGAAATCGCCGTCCAAAATGTGCATGCAAACCACTGCCGGACGCTGGGCGTCCTCCGCCCGCATCCCCTTGGGCAAATAGTACTCGGCCGGGACCGTGTTGTTCTGAGCAACCGGCGTCACCACCGGCGACGGAAACGTGAGCCGATAGATGGTGTAACGGGCCTTCTCGTCGCGCGACTCGATCCGATAATCGAAGGGGCTGTTGTTGTACGTCTCGGAGACGTGGATCACTTGGGGAAGCGCGGCGCTCGGCTCCGCCGCCGATGCCCGGGAGTTGTGCCCGAGAAGGATCGCCAAGATCGCCAGGAGAATCCCGACGGTTGCGCGTTGCTGGTGACGAGCCGGATGGTGCATGTTCTGCTCCCTGCAAAGCCGCAAGCGGCAGAGACGTTTTCAACTCAAGGGAACCGGTTTGGACCGGTCAAACCTTTCGCCCGAGCATGCGGTCCAGCGCGTCGGACGTGTGGTAGATCAGCGTTTCGGGCCAATGGGGGAAGGGGTTGAAATACTCGAAAGTAAGATACCCGCGGTAGCCGACGCGGTCCAGGGCGTCCAGCACCGCCGGCCAGTTGGTGGTGCCGTCCAGAAGGGGCCGGAACGTGTGCAGGTTGAACTCGTGCACCCGCTTCGTGTATTCCTTCAGGTGGATGTTCTGAATCCGTTTTCCCAAGAGCGGAATCCAGTGCTCGGGGAAGTGGTAGAGCATGATGTTGCCCGTGTCGAAGTGGACGCGCACGCGGTCGGAATCAAAGCTGTCGACGAACGCAATCATCTCCCCCGGGCTGTGGAGGTAACCGTTGATGAAGATGTTCTCCACGTTCAAGTAGACCCCTGCCTTTTCCGCCTCGGGGATCAGCCGGCCCATGGCCTCGCGGGCGCGGCGATCGCAGACTTCGGGCGGCACGGGCGGGTCGTCTTCGATCCAGGGAACGTACGTGGACCCGGCGATCACCAGCAGGTTCTCAGTGCCCAAGAGCCGCGCGGTGCGGATCATGTCGAGCGCCAGCCTCATGCCTTCTTTCCGCCGCTCGGGATCGTGGTGCGTGAGCGAATAGGGCCAGAAGAGGAACGAGCAGAGGCCGCTGATCTCGATGCCGATCTCGCGGGCCATGCGGCCGACGGCCGCGACGTCGGCGTCGCTCGTCTCGGGCGTAAGATCCCCCTCGAGGGCGTAATTCACCTCGACGCCTTCAAACCCGGCGTCCTTGCACAACTGGAGACACTCTTTGAGCGTCATCTTGTCCGGATACGGAAGCGCCCAGAGATTGATCGACTTCTTCATGTCGTACCGCTTGGCCGGCTTCTTTGCGGCCTCGGCTTCCCGGGGCGCTTTTGCCGCCAACCCTTGCGACGCCACAAACGCGCTGCCGAAGGCGGCCGAATAGGCCAGCACCTCGCGCCGGCTGAGCTGGCTGGGCCGTCGCGGTTCAGTCTCCTCTTTGGGTCGACGGGTCATATGCTGAGATCTCCTTGGTAGGGGGAGCGAATCTGACTGTGTGGTCTGCTCTATTCGAGAAGCTTCAACTCCAACGAACGCCGCCGGCGCCTTCCTCGACGCGGCCAATCAGCCAGCTTTCCGCGCCGCAGTCGGCCAATTGGTGGCGAATGCTCTCAGCATAATAGGAGCTCACCACCAAAACCAGGCCGATTCCCATGTTGAACACGCGGTCCATTTCCGCCTCGTCGATTTGGCCCAGCCGCCCGAGCCATGCAAATACCGGCGGGACCGGCCAACTGTGCCGGTCGATCACCACGTGCGTCCCTTGGGGAACGATCCGCTCCAGGTTCTCTTGGAGCCCACCCCCGGTCACGTGGGCGACGCCGTGAACGACGCTCTTCACCCGGTAGTGGCTGAGCACGCTCCGCAGGGGACGGACGTAGATCCGGGTTGGCTCCAACAGCGCCTGGCCGACGGTCTTTCCCAGCTCGTCCACGTGATCGTCGACCGAGAGCCCCGCGATCTCGAAAACGACCTTGCGCACCAGGCTGAATCCGTTGGAGTGGAAGCCCGTCGAAGCCAGCCCAAGGACCAGATCGCCGGGGGCAATGGCACTTCCGTCGATCATTTCCTTGCGCGGCACCACGCCGACGCAAAAGCCGGCCAAGTCGTATTCGCCCGGGGCGTAGTCGCCGGGATGAATGGCCGTTTCACCGCCCAACAGGGCGCAATCGCTTTCCAGGCAACCGGTGGTGATCCCTTCGACGATTTGCTCCAACAGCGGCGGATCGTCCTTGGACATCACCACGTAGTCCAGGAAAAAGAGCGGCTCGGCCCCGCAGCAAATGGCGTCGTTGACGCTCATCGCCACCAAATCGATCCCCACCGTGTTGTGGACGCCCGTCATGAATGCCAACTTGAGCTTGGTTCCCACGCCGTCGGTGCAAGCGACCAGAACCGGGGCCTCGTATTTCCTGGCAAACAACTGGTTGGTGAAATCGAGCTCGAACAGGCCGGCGAACCCCTTGTCGAGCCGCAGCACGCGGGGGCTGTGTGTCCGGGAAATCAGCCTGGGCAATCTGGCCATCGCCTGGGCGTAGGTGTCCAGGTCGACGCCGGCATCCTTGTAAGTTGCTTTCGCCATAACGGTTACTCGAATCGGGCTATGTGGTTGCCGGACTCGCTCTATTGTGTCAAAATGGGGGTATCCTTGACAGGGCCACGACGATCAGAAAAAATCGTCCCTTTGTACGACAAGCTGGGACCCTTGTTTTTTTGGCGTGAGAGGTTGAAAGGAGCGGTCAATGAGGTCAGCAACTCGGTGGAGTTGGTTCACGGCGTCGGTCGCGGTGATTGGCGTGCTGGTGATCGGTGGAATCGTTTTCTCCGGGTGTTCTCCGGCAACACAGGAGCCGAGCGGGCCGGGCGGTGCGTCGGGGCCCGAGATCAGCGGTGGGCCGGCGCCGTCTGAGGAGCCGGCCGTTCCGGCAGGCGGCGAACCCGCGAAAGAGACAACCAGCGAGCCGGCCGAGCCGGTTTCGCAAGCCGCCGAGTTGCCGCCGGCTCCGGCCGTGTCGACCTTTGCTCCGGCGGCCGATCTCGTGGCGGGCGTGCAGTACTATCTTGAGGAGCTTGAGGAAGCGGTCGAGACCGAAGAGGAATACAACGATTCGGTGGAAAAGATCGGCAAGCAGTCGAACACGCTGATTCTCGTTGCCCTGGCACTGGGGCTTCACGACACCGACAACCCACTCAAGACCGCCGCGCCCGCTTTGCTCAAGGCCGCTCAACAATTGGCCGCCGCCGAGGATTATGCCGCCGCGAAGGAGAGCGTTGCAGCGTTGAAGGCAGCCACTAGTTCCACCGAGGGGGATCCCGCCGGGTTGAAATGGGAAAAGCTCGCCTCGCTTCGCGAGGTCATGGAGGCGGTGCCGCTTCTGAACACCAGACTGAAGCGGTACATCCGCGACGGCCGAGAGGAAAAGATGAAGGACGCCGCCGACGACCTCGCCAGCTACTCCGCCGTGGTGGCCGTCATCGCCCAAGGGAGTATGCCCAATACCGATGAAACCGAGCAGCCGACCGAAGTCGGGAAGTGGCAGGCTTTTTGTGCCCAGATGCGTGACGCCGCCACGGCGCTGAACCAGGGAATCCGCTCATTCGCCTCTGAGGGCACGCCCGAGGCCTTCGGGACCGCAAAATCGGCCCTCCAGGAACTGGCTCAAAGCTGCGACGACTGTCACAACGTTTTCCACCCGGACGGAGAGACGGAACAGGCGGAATAGTCACGACCGGCCCGGGCGCGGCCTCGTTTCGGTCGACCGCGGCGTTTTCATCGCGGGCGGAAGGATCACCCCCCGACCTTCCGCCCGCGCTCTTTTCCCGGTTGTGCTCCACTTCTCCCCGGGACATTCCGAACTATTAAGAACGAGGCTGCCATGTGGGCCCTCGGCTGCGCCTTGCCTTCCTAACTTTCCCAATATATTGCCCAGAATCCGCACACTAAAGTACTGCCCGCAGATGAAACATGGCCGTTGACCTGAATCAGTGGTATCCTGGTGATGTCGGCTTCGTTACCGGGCGTCCTGCCGAGCGTTCCGTGATGTTCCAACGTCCTCCCTCCCTAAAGTTTACCCACCCCCTGCCTTATGGGGCTATTGTCCATAAATCAGGGGTCCAGTTCGTGGTTGTCAGCCGTTCGGCCACGGCGATGCGGGTGTTGCTCTACAATCGGGTGGGCGACCGCGAACCGTCGGAGATCATCCCCTTCGATCGCGACCTCAACCGCTGGGGCGACGTCTGGAGCGTGTTCGTGCCGGAGATGCGGCCCGGCCAGCTCTACCACTACCAGGCCGACGGCCCCTTTGATCCGGACCAGGGCCACCGGTTCAATCCCCAGGCCCGTCTGATCGATCCTTACGCGAAGGCCCTGGCGGGCCACTTCCAGCGGGCCGACGACGGGATCGTCCGGCCGCCCAAGTGCGTAGTGGTCGACGAGGAGTTCGACTGGCAGGGCGATCGCCATTTGCGCCGCGACCTGTCGGAATCGGTGATCTACGAGCTGCACGTGCGGGGCTTCACGCAATCCCGCTCCAGCGGCGTGAAGCACCCCGGCACCTATCGGGGGCTGATCGAGAAGATCCCCTACCTCGAGTCGCTCGGGGTCACGGCCGTGGAACTGATGCCCGTCCACGAGTTCCCCATTTACGATTGTATCGGCCAGAAGCTCCGGCGGCCCAACTACTGGGGTTACGACCCCTTGGCGCTTTTTGCCCCGCACAGGGGTTACGCGTCCGGCTCGGAGCCGGGCTCTCAGGTGCGCGAGTTCAAGGAGATGGTCCGGGCGTTGCACCAAGCGGGGATCGAGGTGATCCTCGACGTCGTCTTCAACCACACGGCCGAGGGAAACGAGCAGGGGCCGACCCTCAGCTTCAAGGGGCTCGAGAACCGGGTCTACTACATGCTGGCCAACGGCGGGCAGCATTATCGGAACTACTCGGGATGCGGCAACACGCTCAACGGAAACCATCCGATCGTCCGCGAGCTGATCTTCCATTGTCTCCGCCACTGGGTTCACAACTACCACGTCGACGGGTTTCGCTTCGACCTGGCCTCGATCCTCAGCCGCGACCGCGAGGGCAACCTGCTGCCCAATCCGCCCGTGGTGGAGGCGATCGCCGAAGACCCGCTCCTGGCCGACACGAAGGTCATCGCCGAAGCGTGGGACGCGGCCGGAGCGTACCAGGTGGGCACCTTCGCCACGCTCCGCTGGGCCGACACGTTCTCCACCCCCCGCTGGGCCGAATGGAATGGCCGCTACCGCGACGACCTCCGCCGCTTCTGGCGGGGTGATTCCCACATGATCGGCCCCCTGGCCACGCGGCTGGCCGGATCGAGCGACCTGTATCAGCCGGGAGGCCGGCTGCCCTATCACAGCATCAATTTCATCACCTCCCACGACGGCTTCCCCCTCAACGACCTCACCAGCTACAACGAAAAACACAACGAGGAGAACGGCGAACAGAACCGCGACGGGGAGAAGCACAATCTCAGCTTCAACCACGGCGTGGAGGGACCAACCCGGCGGAAGTCGGTGACGGCCGTGCGCGAGCGGCAAATCAAGAACCTCTTCGCCTCCTTGCTCTTGAGCCAGGGGGTGCCGATGCTTCTGGCCGGCGACGAGTGCCGCCGCACCCAGCGAGGCAACAACAACGCCTACTGCCAGGACAACGCCATCTCCTGGTTCGACTGGAGTCTGGTGAAGAAGCACGAGGACCTGCGTCGCTTCTGTCAGACCTTGATCGCCTTCCGCATGGCCGAGCCGACCATTCGGCAGAAAGCCTTTCTCACGGGCCGTCCAAAACGTCCCGGCGAACTACCCGACATCAGTTGGTCGAACGCCAAGGGTGGCCCCGTCGACTGGGCGCATGACAACCACAGCCTGGTCTTATTGCTGAGCGCCGTCCCCCGCGAGGCGAAGTATGGGCCGCCCAATCACCACATTCTGTTGATGTGCCACGCCGGGGTCGAGCCCCGTCCGTTCCACGTGCCCGCGGCCGCCCGCGAGATCGCCTGGCGCCGGTTCATCGACACCTCGGCCGAGCCGCCGGACGACGTCCATCCCAACCTCGACGGCCCCAAGCCGCCGCCCGACGGAGTCGTCACGCTCCAGCCACGCTCGTTGGTCTGTTACGTGGCCGCGGACCTGTAACCGCGAGCAACAGAGTAGCTCCCCCAAGAAAAAAGAGGCCCGGCGAGATCGCTCTTTCATTCCGCGATCGGAGACGCCGGATTCCTACCACGTCGCCGGTTCTGGCCCCCCGTCACCCCGGGGCCTTCCCTGACCCTCCGGCGGTCCCGGTCGACGTCCCTGAGCTTGCGGTCCGAACGGCGGACCCGGTCGACGTCCTTGAGCTTGCGGTCCGAACGGCGGCCCCGATCGATGTCCTTGCGCCTGCGGTCCCGGACGTTGGCCCTGCCGACCTCGTTGCGCCTGCGGTCCGCCCGGTGGACCTGGCTGGCGGCCACGGGCTTGTGGCCCGCGAGCGGGGCCCGGCGAACGCGGCCTGGCATCCGGCCCTCTTTCATCGGGCGGCTGATCGGCGGCCGGAGGGTCGTCTCCCTTGGGCTCGCCCGCCCGCGGCGACGCACCCATCGCGGGCCAAAAGATAAGCCCGGCCAACGCCGCGGCGAGCAGCGCGTGTCGCCGCGCCCGGCGACACGGAGAGTAAAGCGTACTCATGGTCCTTCTCCTCTCGACGGAAAATGAGACTGCACCACACCCGAGAGCCGTCTGCCCGACGCAGGCAAGGGCAGGTTGTGGCGTTCGATTCGAGGCCGATTCGTTGATCCAACGTGACCTGGTCAACGGACTGCTACAGATCAAAACGCGAGTCGCCCGGGTTTATTGCAGCAGCCGGCAAAGATTTGTCGACGGGCTCTACTCCGCCCGCAAGGCGCGAATGGGATCAATTCGGGCTGCCCGAACGGCCCCCTCTGAAGCGAGAATGGGCGATTACTTGCCCGCAAAGATGTCCCCGACTCGGCAACGAAAACCGGGGACGACGTCCTGCCCGTCGAGTTCGTCGTTTTTGGTCAAGGTCGTGATGTCGGTCTCGGACCGATAGACGGTCACGTTTTGCCATTTCGGATTGACGACCCACACCATGCCGGCCCCGGCGTCGAGCCAGGCCTTGACCTTGTCGTCGACCTCATTGACCGTGTCGCCCGGGGACAACACCTCGACGGCCAGATCCGGCGGCCCCGGCCAAAACGCCTCTTCGGGAGTTGTCGCCGGGAGGTGACTCTTGTGAATGAAAGCAAAGTCCGGCGCGCGCACCGTGTCGGGATCGCGAGCAAGCAGGAAGCCGGTCTCCGCACAAAAGCCCCGTCCGAGGTCTTGCTGCTCAATGTGGTGGGCCAACCGGCCGTGAAGCCAGCTAACAACGGCGCCATGTCTCCAACCGGCGGGCGTCATTTTCCGCAGTTCTCCCGCGACCAGTTCGTACCGGTAGCCGTCATCCGGCATCCGGAAGAGTTGGTCGGCTGTGACAGGTGTTGTCGTGCTCATCGCCTACCTTGTCGGGGCGGACACTTACCCCGGTTTCTCGGGTGCCTCGGAGAGAACCAAGACCAGCGACCCATCCAAGATCACCAAACACCCTTTTACCTTGGCGCCGAGGGAGACTCCAGTTTACCTTGGCGCCGAGGGAGACTCCAGGTCAGGCCGCCCCATCCAACGCCGCCCAATTGCGACCACACCCCTCCCTCGCAGGGCCAAGAGGCTGCACGACAATAAGCAGGGCAGTCTCATCGGAGCGAAGGCCGCAAAAGTGCAGCTTTATGGTCGCGCCAGCGGGAAACTGCGGATCGTGGTGGGCTTTTGGGTGACCGGGTGCTGCTTGCCGGCGGTCAGATTGTCCACGCGGTCGGCCACGTAGAGGTCCAGTTCGTTGAGATGGATCGTGCCGTCCTTGTTGTAGTCGGCCGAGCCTTGAAGGCCCTCGCAAAGGGCCAGGGAGAAGGCCCCGTGTCCCCAGTTCGCGTTCTCCAGGGAGACCTCGCGCCCCATCGACGAGCACATCACGATCACGCCGTAGTCTTCGGTCAAGAGGTCGCGCACGAGGTCGTCGGCCAGGGCCACGTCGCCGGCGCGGAAGCTGCCGCCGATCGCCCCGGCGTGACACGCGTCGAGCAACAACAGAAGCCTTCCCGGGATCAACTGGCAGTGGCGCTTCACCTCTTCTTCCGAGACACCGGAGATGGCCACCTCCTCCGGCTCGCCGTCGAACGGAAAGAGGAAGAACGCCCCTTGGGCGTCTTTGACCCCGTGTCCCGAAAAGGCAAAAACCGCCACGTCGCGCGGAGTCATCTGCTCGCTGAGCCAGTCGAGCCCCTTCAAGATCCCCCGCCGGGTGGCTTTGCCGTTGGAGAGGACCTGCACCTGGACGTCGCGAAAGACCGGCGGGCTGGTCTTCTGGAAGACGGCGGCCAGCGTCTCGGCGTCCTTGGCCCCAAACTGCAGCGTCTGCCGCGCGTCATTGTACTCCGACAGCCCGACGGCCAGCACGTAGAGCGTTGGCGGCTCGATCTTGTCCGCTTGAAAAGTCACCTCCACCGGCTGGGAGACGGCGTAGCTCTTGGCCGTCTCGGCTTTCACCGCGATCAGGTGGACCCCGGGCGTGGTGTCGATGGTCCATGTCTCTCGCACCGGCTCCACCTCGATTTTTTCGCGGACGATGTTCCGTTGCCCCTGCCGTCCCAGGTAAGGACGGCCGTCGATCAAGAGCCGCATGGCGAGGATCGGCTCCTCGCCCCGGGGCGTCGCCACGGCCTGGATCTCGATCGTCGGCTGGCCAACTTCCACCCTCGGCGCGCTGGGGGTCGTGATCGTCACCGCGGGCGGCAAGACCTCCCCAACGCTGGTCGGGCCGCCCGTGCGGCCACTCTCACGATTCGCCGCGGCTAGCGCCTCCTCCGTGTTGCCGGTCTGGAAGAGGAGCCTGATCACGTCGGGGCGATAGAGCGACTTGCGGAACCGGACGGCCGGGTGGAAGGCGGCCATCTGTTCCCACCCCTGGTTGATTTGCCAGCCCATCAGCCGCTCACCGCCCGGGGAGGCGGCGTAGTAGCCCTCGGGCGTCCAGGCGACCCAGTCGGTGCCCACAAAAAAAAGCGACAACAGCGGGGCCCGGCGCCGGGGGTCCCAGATCCGGAGCGTCTGGTCGAAGGAGGCTGAAAGGAGGTAGCGATCGTCGGGCGACGGCGCCACGGCGGTTAGGTAGCCCGCATGCCCTTGAAACTCGCCGATTTTTTTCCCGGAGCCGGTGTCGAACAGGAACAGACCGTAGCTGGACCCCACGGCGGCCCGTTCGTCGGGCAACAGAGTACTGCAAAGCACGCGTTCCCGCTCATCCAGCGACAACGGTACCCGGACTCCCGAAGGCCGCCGAAAGACGATGCTGTAATCGCCCGTCCTTTCCAGTTCCCCCCATTCGCGAGCCGGTTGGGCCTGCCGGAAGGCTCCTTCCGGTAATCGCGTCAGCTCGAGGTCGGTCCACCCAAACGCCTTTTCGAGCGGGCCGTAGTTGTTGTACCCGGCCGGCTTCAGCGTGTTGCCCCAGGCGATCGTCTTTGCATCGTCGCTCCATCCGCAACTGACCACGGCCCGGCCCCCGCCCGCCAGGCGATGCACCAGGGAGCCGTCGGCGGTCTTCCAGACCGAGATCTCGTGGGTGCTGCCGCCGGTGGTGGCCGCCAGGGAGCCGTCGGGCGAGAGGGCCGCGTCGTAGGCCGACGTGTCGTACCCGGTGAAGCTGGCCAGTTGCCGCTTCGATTCCAGATCGAGAAGATATCCGCCGCACCGTTCGGGTTCCGAGGAGACCGTGTAGAGCAGTCGCCGGCTGTCGGCCGAAAAGACGAGGCTCCCCACCTTACCGCCCCGGTCGGGCAAGCTGGCCTGGTACGTGCCGTCGGGGGCCCAAAGCCGGATCGAGCAGTCGTCGCTGCCGGTGGCCACGGTGCGTCCGTCCGGGCTCCAGGCGACGGAGCCAACGTCGTCGCGGTGCCCGGGCAGCACGGCCTTGGTCTGGCCGGTGGCCGCCGACCAGATCCTCGCCGTGCCGTCCCGGCAGGCGGTGGCCAGGCTCTGCCCGTCCGGCGAAAAGGCCACGGCGGCGATGATGTCGCGATGTCCCCTGAGCACCCGTTGGGATTCGCCCGATGTAACGTCCCAAATCCGCACGGTTCTGTCGGTTCCGCCGGCTGAGGCCAGCCGCCGTCCGTCGGGCGAGAAAGCCAGCGCGAAAATGGCGCTGGTGTGTCCTACCAGCACCCGCTCAACCTGCCTCGACGCCAGCGAGATCAGGTAGATTTGCGACTGATTGCCGCTGGGGACCACCAGTCCCGCGGCGGCCAGCAGTTGGCCGTCGGGCGAGATGGCCCCGGCGTAAAGTGTCCCTTGGGCGCCGGGGCCAATCGGAGGGCGCAAGACCCAGAGTGGATCGCCCGTGGCCACGTCCCAGATGCGGATCGTCTTGTCGTGCGAGACAGAGACAAGCTGCTTGCCGTCGGGCGTAAAATCCACCGTGGCCACGATCGCCGTATGCCCCCCCGAATCCAGGACCAACAGCGGGTTCGCTGAGGGCTCCGCGGCGGGGCCCGTTTGAAAGAGGAACGTCACGAGCAAGAGCCCCGCGCAAATCGGGCGGATTCTTGGCGGAAACAGCCCCCAAGATGTCGGGTGAATGGCGCAGATGTCCATATTCTTAACGTGCGTCGTATTCATCCTACGCGACTCCGTGCTACAATTACCCAGTCCGATTAGGTGCCACGCGCGACCGTCGGGTGGTGCGCGCCCCATCATACAGAGGGAGTTCATCACCCGGGAGACGGGCTGGCCCGTAGCCTCTTTATAGAGGAAGTGGCGGTTTGCTAGAAGGTTGCAGGGGCGTGGTTCGATTTTCTTGAGAACGATACCCGTCGCCGTGCCAAGGTTGCCGCGGCGAGAGGAAATGGCGGGAAAAAACTGGGCCCGGGGAGGTTTTACCATGGATCGCTTCGTGAAGCATGCGGCGGCTCTCGTCGTAGTTGGGTCGCTTGCATTGGGCGGTTGGGTCAGTAGTTTCGCGCAGGGGTTCCGTATCGAATCCCTGGACCTTCGCTCAACCCAGCGCCGTGGGGGCTCTCCCCAAAGTTCTGGCCACGGCCCTGATCAGGTGACTCCGCCGGCCTCCATGAATCCCTGGGGTTCTGATCAGCGGAATCCCGGCGGCTCCCACGGAGTCAACCCCTCGGGGCCTAATCGTCAAAAGAGCCCCGATTCCACCCAATTCTGGAACGGCGTCATTCGCGGTATGGACAACGTGATCCGCGAAGGCCAGGAGAGGAATCCGTCGCACGGTGAACATGAGGGGCACCATCCTCCTGGTTGGGTACCGGGGGCCCCTAACATCGGGATAATTCCACCCACACACGGCTGGGACGACGGGCGGATCTACCCGCCCCAGCCCCCGATCGGCTACCCGCCACGCAATCCGGTCAACGGGCGGCCGCCACGAAACGAGATCCCGGTCGAGGTGCCGGTTCAGGTGGAAGTCGAGAAGAACACCGATTTTTCCCTCGTTGGCAGAAAACTCACGCCCGAGGTGCTCAAGGCGTGGCAGGACAACGCGAAGCAAAAGAGCGAGGAGGCGGTCGCCGAAATCCGCGACTTGATACCCGAGGAGGCCGCCGAGGCGCGGGCGAAGCTGGAAGCGGTCGCCCGACGAGCGTCGAGCGGCGCACTGAACACCGATGACCTGATCGCGCTGGCCGCCATGATGAAGCTGACCCTGCCGGCCAACATGGCCCGAACGGCGAATCTGAGGTTTTATCGGTTGGCCATGCTGAGCCGTTGGGTGGCGTTGTTGAGCACGGCAGTGCCGGGCGCCACGTCGATTCCCCAAGGCAACCAAGTGCCCATGGTTCTGGTGCCGGGATTGCCGCGGGGGATGATCATCGTGCTGGGAAACGGCGCCGTGATGATCGGCGTTGGAGACCTCTGTTTGCACGTGGCCGTGGGCCGGGGCAACTGCGCCCAGGCCGCCGGGATGACCGTGGGAATCGGCCCGTCGCTGGCAGAGTCGGAAGCCAAGCCCATCATGGGCGGCTCCCTGCTGATGAACGCGGAAGACACAGCCGTCAATTACAACGTGAACAACAACCCGTTCAGCATCAAACCTGGTTTTACGCAAACCCTGCCCGGGGGAAGGGACTGGGTGGTGGTGTTCGACCGGGGCAGTTCCTTCGGCCAGGCGAAGTACACGCCCTCCGAGGGGACCTACAAGTTCACGCTCACGGAAAAAGGTTGGGACCTGTTCAGGCACACCTTCACCTGCGCCATCGATAACGGCGAGAACCCGTTCGAGTTCCGTTACGTCGTCGACCACGAAGTTCAAGGCCTCCCCCCCGGCGAGGCCCGCGAGCACTCGAGCATCTATCCGATGGTTTTCCGGTTCGACAACGGCCGGGGAGAGACGAAGACCAAGAACATCCAAGAGGGGCTCTACAAGGTGGGCGTGACCCTGGAGAACACGCTCGACCTGTACGCCGAAGACGCGGTGGCTCCGCCGTCGTACGTGCCGCCGCCGTCGGAAGCCACGCCCCCGCCCCCGCCGCCGCCACCGGCCGCCGTGACGGCCAACGTGGTTCCCAACGAAACGCCCCCCGATGCCCCGCCCTCCACCGAGGTCGCAACGAGCGGTTTTGGCAAGGCCGCGGGCAGCAGCCTTTTCGGCGACCAGGGAGACTGGAGACCGAGCCTGTTCGTCAGCGACGTGGAGGAAATCGCCTACTTCGAGGAGTCTCCGGCGGAGGGAGACGCCGCGCCGGGGACTTCCGTACCGTTGCCTTTCACCGCGCCGAGCTAGCCCGCTTCGAGCTTCTGCGGTCCCACTTTCCGGAATTCCCGGTCAGCGTCAATCACCTCGTTGAGAACCGGTAGACCGACGTCTGCCGGTAGGTCTCGCCGGGGCGAAGGATGACGGAGGGAAAGTTGGCGTGGCGGACCGAGTCGGGCAGGTGTCCCGGCTCCAGGCAGAAGGCTGCGCGAGGGTGATAGACCGCGCCGCCCTTGCCCCGCAGCGTGCCGTCGAGGTAGTCGCCCGTGTAGAGAATCATCGCCGGTGCGGTCGTGTCGATCTGGAGCACCCGGCCGGTGGCCGGATCGGCCATCGTGGCCACGTGGGCGAGCGAGCCGCCGGGTCGGGTGAGCAGATAGGCGAGGTCGTAGCCGCGGGCCTCGCCGGGGACCTGGTCGATGCGGGCGCCGAGCGACGTGGGCTTGCGAAAGTCGAACGGCGTGCCCTCGACCGGCGGGAGCTGGCCGGTTGGGATGATCGCCTCGTCGGTCTCGGAGTAACGATCGGCGTCGAGCTCGAGCACGTGGCCCAGCACGTCGCCGGAGGCGGCGCCGGCAAGGTTGAAGTAGCCGTGGTGCGTGAGGTTGACCGGCGTGGGCTTGTCGGTGGTCGCCGTGTAATCGATTGTCATCTCGTTCAGGTCGTTGAGCGTGAAGACGACCGCGACCTCCAGGTTGCCGGGGAAGCCCTGATCGCCGTCGGGGCTGCGGTAGGTGAACTTCACGGCGGGCCCTTCGGCGCCGTCGATCGGTTCCGCGTCCCAGACGACCCAGCTCAGCCCCTTCACGCCGCCGTGAAGCTGGTGCGGGCCGAGGTTGAGCGAAACTTGGTAGGGCCGCCCGTCGAGCTGGAACTTGCCTTCGGTGATCCGAAAAGCGACCCGGCCGATCGTCGAGCCGAAATAGGGGCTCTCGGTCTCGTATTGTTCGAGGCGATCGAAGCCGAGCACCACGTCGTCGAGTCTGCCGTTGCGGTCGGGCACGTGCATCTCGGTGACCGTGGCCCCGAAAGTAATCAGCCGCACGGTCGTCCCGTTTGCGTTCTTCAGGGTATATCGGTCGACCGGAATGCCATCGGCCGTGACGCCGAACTCGTCCTTCTGGAGAATGGTGTGGCTCATGAAAAGCGGTCCTGTCCTTTGTCAAACGGGCGCGTTGGCTGATGGATCGGAGGGGGACAGTCCCATTTTCCCTGCGGGAAAATCGGGACAGTCCCCGAGACGTTCTTCGGCCGTCCCTTCGGCATCACGTTTCACGGTACACGGCGGTCGCCGCTTCCAGGGCGCCCGGCTTGACGGCCACCGCTTCGCCCCGAAGCACGGTCTCCAGCGCGGCGAGGAAGAGGAAGACGTTCTTGCGGCGGCAGGTATGGCCCATCAGCCCCACGCGCCAGGTCCTGCCGGCCAGCTCGCCGAGCCCGCCGCCGATCTCGATGCCGAAATCGGCAAGGAGGGCGGCGCGGACTCTCTTGTCGTCGGCCCCGTCGGGGATGCAAACCGTGTTGAGCATCGGCAGCCGCTCGTTTTCGGCGACCAGCATGGAAAGGCCCATCGCCTCAAGGCCGGCGACCAGGGCGCGGTGGTTGAGCCGATGGCGGCTCCAGCGGGCTTCGAGCCCCTCTTCGGCAATCAATCGCAGGGCCTCGCGGAGCCCAAAGATCATGTTGATCGGGGCCGTGTGGTGATATTTCCGCTCGCCGCCCCAGTAGCTGCGAACCATGCTCATGTCCAAATACCAGCTCACCACCGGGCTCTTGCGCTTGTCCATCGCCTCGACGGCCGCCGGGCTGAACGAAACCGGGGCCAGCCCGGGCGGGCAGGAGAGGCATTTCTGCGTGCCGCTGTACACGGCGTCGATCCCGGCCCGGTCCACGGCCACCTCCATCCCGCCCAGCGAGGTGACGGTGTCGACGAGGAACAGGGCCCCGGCCTCCTTGGCGATCGCGGCCAGATCCCCGAGCGGCTGGCAGACGCCGGTCGAGGTCTCGGCGTGCACGACGGCGAGCACCTTCGGGCTTGCACCGTGCACGGCCTTTCGCACGTCGTCGGGGTCGATCGCCCTACCCCACGGGGCATCGACCCGGGTCAGGAGTCCGCCGATCCGGCCGACGATGTCCGACATCCGCGTTCCGAACACGCCGTTGACGCACACCACCACTTCGTCGCCCGGCTCGACCAGGTTGACGAAGCAGGTCTCCATGCCCGCGCTTCCCGTGCCGGAGACCGGAATCGTGAGCGGATTCTCCGTCTGGAACAGGTGGCGGAGCAGTTGCTGGGTCTCGTCCATCGTGGAAAGGAACTCGGGATCGAGATGCCCGATGCACGGGGCCGCCATCGCCTGGAGCACGCGCGCCGGCACGTTGCTCGGGCCCGGCCCCATGAGCAGGCGCTCGGGCGGATCGATGTCTTTGAACTGGTTTGGGTCAATCATCACGTTCCTCAATGCGAATAAGGTCACTCAAACAGAACAGCTTTCTCTCGCAAGCCCAGGGCGACGAGGTGAACGCCGAGGCGCCTTCCAGACGACGTTCTCCGTCGCGCTCCACGTGTGTGGAGAACCCGAACCGGCGACCGCGCCCGACGACGAAGGCCCGCGAAACTGCGGCCAGTTGTCGTCGGCGAATCCCACTGGAGCAAACACCAACTCGCAACTAATGAAAACGATCAGAAGCGGCGTTGCGGAAACTTCGCTCTCTCTCAGCAAGGTATGGGGCCTCCATCAACGGTGCGAACCGTCAAAAGGCGCTCTCTTGGCATGGACACGGCATCCATAGCGTATCGATGTGAACCCGGGT
>JBDRTC010000886.1:0-9763 GCA_043824335.1 Planctomycetota bacterium
TCGTCGTTCACCGCTCGCAGTCCGGCGATGATGTCCCAGCAGACGACGGCGCTCTTGCCGTTGACGGCTTGGACCAGGGTTTCCATTGTCGCCCGGGGGTCGGGCGTCGAGATTCCCACCAGGGGCACGGCTGCTCGCCGGGCGTGGCGGATACGCTCTTTCAGGTCCATACGCACCTCACTTTCGGGTTTGAGTTTCGCCAACTCCGCGCCGAGGTCCGGCGGCGCGGGCTTGGGGCTACTCAGGCAACGATACTGGCCAGTTCCCCGATGGGTTGGCTGCGGGTGAACTTGTAGGGATGCACCCGCTTGGGCATGCCGTTTTTGTGGCACTCGCCGTCGGCCGGAGCTACGAACACCCAAATTGACTCGTCCTGCGCCCATTCCTTCGCTGCCAGTCTCAACGCGAGATAGGCAGCCTCTTCGGGCGTATCGGCCGTTTCAAAAAACCACGCCATGGTCATTGTGGGATCATATCCTACGCAGATTTGCACTCGGTATCTCACAGCATTGCTCCGTTCTCGATCTCTTGGATCACCGTGCGGAGGTTGCACTCGCACCGCTTCACCAGCCGGACGTACTCCTCCAAGGGCTTACCGTCCATGCCGCTGGCTTGGGCCACCGTCCGGGCCCGGATGGCAAAGGCCAGCTCCACGCCATCCGATTGCATCGGCACTTCCATGCACCTGGACAGTAAGGCGCTGGCGTCGTCCGAGCGGTCGTTGACAATGTGCGAGAACATCATCTGCCGCTGTTTCACGCTGGCCGTGAGCACCCAGACAGCCCACTTCGGCAAGTCCTCCAGGAGCCCGAGCAGCTTGGGCACTTGATCCTTTCGGACACTGTGCGCCTCGTTGAGGATGAAGGCGTACCCACGGCACATGGGTCGAAAGTTCATCTCCCGGGACACCCGCTTCAACTCCTCGGCCGTCAGCACGGACGGATCGGGGTATTCCGTCACCGCCCACTCGTCGGCAACCTCGGAGGCGATCAGCCGAGCGATCGTGGTTTTCCCGCGGCCCGACTTGGCAACCAGGCTGAAGGCTTGGCCGCCGATGGCGTTGCGGTCCTTCAGTCGTTTCATCAGGGCAACCGCCTCGGGCTGCCCGGCAACTTCATCCCAGGTTTTGGGACGGTACTGGACGTAAAGGGCCATGTTGGAATCCTCAGTTCAGGGTCGTGGTGGTCTGTTAAGTCCCTTCATACCCCTCCGGATTGCCGCACCGACGCTGGCGGCATTGCGCAGCTCGACCGCGTCCCGGGGTGCCGGCCCAGAGCCGTGGACAAGCCGGCCGTGGCTTAGGTCCATGCAGGCCCAGTAGTTCTCCCCGGCAAGGTAGAGCATTTCCCTACCGCAGTGTTCGCACCTCATAGTCACACCTCTTTCCGGTACGGGTAACACGGCCCAGTCCCCCAGGCTGTTCCCAGGGGAGCGGGTGGGGCTACTCAGCACGAAAGCATCGCTTTGCCCAGTCGAAGCTGATCTCAGTTGGCAGCACAAGCAGGCAGCATTGGCCTTTGTGGCTTCCAACGACGTATCCGCGGGGCTCGCCTTCTTCCCCTTGTAGCCAAAGCATCAGGGGGAAGCCGCCGGCGTCCCAGACGTAGCCCACAAGGGTTTGCCGATAGAGCGCTACGTGAAAGGTTCCCGTTGCGTCGTGTAGGTGAACAACGGATTCGCAATCGCCGGTGATTTCAACTCTCGGAAACCACTCGTCACCTCGAAACCAAAGCTCCCATGCCCTTGTCGTCCCTTGATGGGGGTGCGTGGTTTCGACGTAGCAGTACAGCACTCGGTAGGCGCTCTTCGTCGCTTCCTCTTCGGCTTTCTGGTAGTCTGCCAGCCGTAGCGCCTTTGCGCTGGCGGCTTGGTGCCGGGCCTTGCGGGATTGCGCCACCGCTTCCGCTTCAGTCTCGGCGTGGAATTCGCCGTGCTCCGTCGTCAGGGTTACGCTCATCGATACACCTCCAGGGGGGTTTGGGAAAGTCAACCCTGCCCTCAAACTGTCCACCACGGTGGACACATGAAAGGACAGGGCAGAGTCACCCGGTCAGACAGCTCTCCCGGTCGCAGCATGGACGTTACGGGTTCCAACGTGGTGATGAGGGGACGGGTCGAATACCCGCCGCACCTTGCCGTAGCACGTTGGCCAGCGCATTGTCTCGCCGTCCAGGGTGATTTCCGGTTCACGGGTATAGTCACCCGTTTCCCAGTCAATCTCACCCCGATCGTAGCTGTCGTCAGCCTCAAGGCCGAATACCGTACCCTCTTCGGTCAAGAGCGCGGTGCAACCCTCGATCACAAGCCCGATGATAGCCAGGTCGGGGATGGCGCTGGGCGACAACATGCACGACGCCACGGCAGGGTCATCGGGCTTCCCGCCGTTCCAATTGGCAGGGAAGGATTCGGGCGCAAGGCCGAAACACTCGGCAACAACGCGCCGGCCCAGTTCGGTGAGATCGCATAGCCCACGAAACGAGAGGTTGTCAGCCTCGCCCGTAAGGTAGTGAATTCCAAACCGTTCGAGATCGTCAAAGCCAGAAATGGTCAGCATTTGCGCACCTCCTTGGCGCCATCCTTGCGCCATCGTTAGGGTGGGGACGGCGGCGGGCGCCATCGTCCAGGGGGTAGAGCAGACTGGCCGGCGCCGTGGTGGCGCGCCGCGCTATGGGCCCGTGGCTCCACGGTCGCCGACGTCGGCTATCTGCGAAGGGGCCCTGCCGGCCGGCAGGGTGAGAACTACACCCCGCGCCCATCGGCAACAGTACCGATGGGCGACGGGTGGGGTTGTCACGCTCACTTGCGAACGATCTGAGCGGTGTACTTCTCTTTCGCACCGCCGCGCTCCGTGGCGCTCTCGCCCTGGAAGTCCTTCCCCTCCCACTCCTTGATGAAGGACAGGACGAAGTGATTGTCGGGCGCGCCCTTCAGCAAGCGCTCCCACTGGCCAACGTACAGGGTGACGGGCATCTGCTGGAGCCCGTACACGCTCACGGCTCCCTTGCGGGACACCTTGCACTTCAGCGCCCCCACGCTCTTGGAGTCCAGGGAGGACAAGTACCGAAGCGCCACATCCGCGGTGTCGTTCCCCGCGGCCAGCTCCTGGAGAAGGGTTGTCTTGTTGACCCCCACTTCCGTGAGAGTCTCGAAGGACAGTTTCTCCGCAACCGCTGCGCCACCATTCTTCTCACTCATGCTTCACCTCTTGGGTAATGGGAAAGGTAAACCAGCGGGGAGCACTGGCGGCATTGCCAATGCTGCACCCTGGATCACCTTGCCGTGAAGTTCTTGGGGAAGCAGCACAGGGGGAAAGCTCTCCCATCGGGGTGAAACTCGTACACTTGGCCGTTTGGCAACCGGCCTGTGATCGCTTTGCCGGTCTTGCGCGCCGTCGCGAAGCGACGACGCGTCGCCCTTTGCAGGGCTTGGGCAATCACAACGCGCCTTTCGACGGCGCTGGACAACTCAGCAGTACACATAGGCATGGGCGTTTCCTCACAGGGCAGGGGGAAAAGTCGGTCCGGCCGGTCGTTCGGCCGAACGCGACGGCCGGAAAATTCCGGCTTCAACCACCCCGCCACGAATCAAAACCGCGCAAAAACAAAGCCGCAAGTCGCTCGTATGAAACGACTTGCGGCAAAATCCGGCCGCGCGATTTTACTTGCTATTCGCAATCCCAAAGGACTGCCGTGTTACCGTCGAGCTGCGCTCCAGCGTACTCGCTGAGCCGGAGCTTCTCATACAGGCTCTTCAGCCGAAGCTCAACAGTCCGCACACTGCAACCGAGCTTGTGTGCGATAGCGCCAACCGGGAGCCGGTCGGCACCCCGAACTCCGAAGCGCCACTCCAGCAAGCGACACTCCAGCAAGGGCAGCTGGTCAGTGAGCCGCTCGATAACAGCCCATAAGGGCTGTTGCGCCTCCGGCGCCGGGTGATTCTCGTCGATCCGCTCGTGGTGACCGAAGCGCTCTTCGGGCTCTTCGTCCGAGTACGGCGCGGCCGCCGCAAAATCGGCCAAACGAGCCACGATCCGCCGGACCTGCGCGATTTTCCGAAGCCGCCGCGCCGATGCGGCCGTCAAAACCGCCTCACCGAATTCGTCCGCCTCATACCCAATAGGCACACGGCGATCCAGCAGACTCAGTACCCTGCCCAAGAACTCCAAGCGCAGTTGACGAGTAGACTTCCGCCTCCAGCTCCGACAGTAGCGATGCACTAACATGACTCTCTCCTGCTAGGGGTAAACGGGAAAATCCGGCCGCGACACCGCGCGGCCTATCACCCTAAGCAAGTTTCAAATCGGCGTGTATTTGCACTAGGCCGGCAAATGCCAGTGATGGGAGCGGGGAGAATGATTCTTCTCCCAGTAGATGCCAGCCGAGGGGTGGGGCAAACGCACCAAAACTAGCACGCTGCCAAATCGGCAGTCGCGGGCTCACATGCACACTGGAGGCAGGGTATGCTGGAAAATGGAACCACTCAAAGGTGGCAATTTGGCCGCGCCCGGTTGAGGCGCAGGTGCATGGGAACGTAAGTGTAGACAGGGCAAGGGGTTAGGACAATGTGGGGAAATGCTTGACAAGGGACTTAGGATCGCCTATTTTACCCCGTCGCTCGCAATGGTGTACGCCACACTTGGCAATGGGCAAGGGTGTAAGCTACTCCATGCCAATGGGTTGTGCTCCCTGCCCCTCGTACCCCATACTCATACAGGGCCAATCGAGGGGGCCGGGGCCCCCCATTGCCGCCGGCCCGTCCCTAGTATAACGTTCCCCCCACACTTTTCCCCGTCCTTGGGGTGTACTTCCCTTCTGGGTTGTCCCCCTGCTGCGCACTACCCATGTTGGGGTGTAGTATCCACCCCAAAACGACCCAAAACGACAACTTCCCGTTTGGGTGTCGTTTGCCTTCCCTGGGCTTTGGGATCCACCCTTTGGTATCCCATTGGGGGAGGAGTCGCGTGCGCGGGCGCGGTAGAAAAGAGGTCGTCGGGCGATTGCCGGGAATTTGTCGCGCGTGCGCAACAAAAGAGGACTTGGAGGGGACTTGCCGAGAAAGCGATTGCGCACCGAGGGCAGTGAAGACCGATAGTGTCTCGGGTGCGGTTTCAGAAAGCCTGGCGGGCCCGCGTCTTACTGCCTGTCATAACCGGGCGGCTGGGCCGGATTTGTGTTATCCGACTGCAACGCTGATCGAGCGTATCTGGCTATCTGCTGGGGCTGGTTGGCGGATAGGGCCTGTGGCCGATCCCACAGCTATCGGTGGTCGTCGACGGGTCGCCTGCGCGATTGGGAGGGGAGACGAAAACAGCCGTCACCCGAGGATGGCGGCTGCTTCGTAGTTCAGTCCGGGAGGAACTCCCAGAGGCGTCGCCCGGCTTGTGGAACTCGCGTCGGGCACGACGGGCCAGAGGGGCGGGGGTATGTGTCCCCGGGGCCGGGGAAGCATCCGCCGGCGGCTCGGGCACGGGTGGTCGATGTCTTGCGGTCCTCGGCAATAGGTTGGGATATTTGTTCCCCAACCTGTTTCGGCCTTCTACTCCGTGGAAGGTCAGACAGATTCGGCCCCGCTGTCTGACGTAGGTTGGGCTGTCCGACAGATGGTCAGACAGGGGCTCTATATAGCCCCCTGTCTGTCCGACGTCGGACACTCGGACAGCCGACATTCTGTCCGGGCTTGTCTGAGTGTCTGACCTTCTACTTGCCAGTAGGCTTGAACCCCTCATATTTACCTCTTGTCTTGGTTACCTCGCAGGCTTCCGCCCTGCCCTCTTTCAGCAGCATCCGAAGCGCAGTACCGAAGCTGTTGCCGTTCAACCCAGCCGCGGACCGAAGCTGTGAGACAGTCTCTCCGTCCGGAAATTGACGCAACGCCTCCAACAGTCGTCGCCTGTGTTCGTTCTCGCGCTCCTCTTGCTGCCTGGCCTTGCGGTTCTCCCGCTCTTGGCGGGTGGCCTCCCGGGTGTTCGTAACGGTCTCGATCTCGACCTCCCATTGCCGGCCGGAGAAGGTGTCCAGATCGAGGATTCCCTCATCGATCGTGAGCGCCCAAAGGCCGGCGTGTCCCGCCGACCCGCCGACCCGCATCCACAGCTCGTGCTGGCCGTCGTGCTGGTAGGGTGCCCGACGATCCAGCAGACACCATTGCCGGGCCCACTCGCCAACGCCCGATTGACTCAGCTCCTCTAGCCCTACCGGCTCGGACGGATCGGTCTGGCCAGTCTTGCGGAAATGGTGAAGAACGTAGAACGTGATCCCCAGGTCCGTGGCCAGCTCCCCAACGGCTTGGAGTCGGGAGCCCATGAAGAACAAGTCCGACCCGCGGCCGGCGTCTTCAGCGGACAAAAGCGATAGATAAAGTGGATCGACGAAAAGCACCTCGATACCGTGCTCTTGGATGACGTGCATCAAAGCTTCCAGGTGGTCCGCTTGGGAAAGCTTCGGCAAACTGAAACCCCAGAAAACGGAGCATTCGGCCAAGTCGATCCCGCGGCCGGCGGCTATCCGCCCCGCCGTCTCTTGGATTACCGCGGCACCGCTCTCGCCCGACCAGAATGCGGCCGTGCATTTCTTGGTGGGGAACTTGCCGAGAAATGGCGTCCCCGTCCCCAAGGAAACAACCATGTCGGCCGCAATGGTCGTTTTCAAGGCTTTGCTACGGCCGCCGACCACTCCCGGCTGTCCGGCAACCATAACCCCGCGGATCAAGAACTCGCGTCGGAAGTCTGCCTTGGCGAACTCCGCGCTTGTCAGTAACTCAGTGAATCGGGGTGGTTCGGCGTCGGCCTCGGTCTGGCCTTCACCCGCCGATCCTTCAGATGATCCGCCCGATGCCTTTGTCTGGTTGCGCTTCGGCGGGTCGAAATGCTGGCCTTCCAGGGGCCCCAGTGTTTGCACTACGTCTTGCCATCGCCTCGCTTGACACGAATCGTGCATACAATGGTACGTCGTGAGTCCTCGACTATTCTGGATGATCGACGCTTCGTTTCGAGAACCGTGGTTCTCGTCGAAGATACAGCGGTCCAGAATGAACATCGTCCGGCCGTTCTCGACTTTGGGATTGCATTTGAATCCTTTGTCCGCCAGGTAGCGGGCCACGTCGATCCGCGGCATGTTCGACTTGGGAGAATCTGATTTCGTGCCGCGGTCCGGCTTGTCCGGTTCGGGTGCGAGGGCTGCAATTCTTTCGACCAGCTCTCGCGTGACGATTCCCAGCTCCACTATGGGCGGGAACAACTCGGCGGTTCGGTGCGGACGGTCGGGCGTGTCATAGCCCTTGCGGTTTGTCGTGCCTGAGATTCTGATAATTCGTGCGGCATTGTAGACGCTTTGGTCGACCTTCGCATGAGGCTTTGCCGGATCATACATTCCCGCAATCTTTGGTGAGTTGAGACCCGCCAGGAATCGCTTGACCAGGCTCGTGATTTCGTCGGTGTTCTCCAAGCCGGTGCGGAAAATCAAATAAAACCCGTTGCCTGAATCTTCGATGATCGGATCAGGGAACCCATGTTGCCGGAGTGCGGTCTCTACATCGTGTGCGAGGGCAAGGGCCACATCTTTTTCCGCGTCGGTCGCCGCAACGCCACTGGGGCGCGCCGGGTCGATGTCGATTAACAGGTTAGCCCGCCGCGTGACCTCCTTGTCCGTTGTCGTCTGTTCTAGGTAGTCGGTCATCCGATCGGGTGAACGGGCAAGCAGCGCTGTCGACACAGCATTGAGCGTGACGTACACGCCGGTTGTGCCCTGCCGATCGTAGTCGAGGGCCGCTTGTGCGGCCTTCCCACGGTCGCGGAAGTATCCGGCCGCGGTGTAGGGCTTTCTCTTGCCAGACCGAACGCCAAGGGCTCGAATCTCGAAAACGGTTTCCGGGTCGGGGTGGACAATTTCGAAGCCCGTTTGGATCACCCGCAACCGTTGCTCGTTGGCCTCGCGTAGCTTGCAGACCTCTTCGCGTTGTCGGGTTGCAAAGCTTTGGGCAACGTCGGCTTGTGTCGTGCTGCTCATTCCGTGTTCCCCTCCCTCGCCGCCGCAATCGCCGCGTCGACGGTCGCGCCGACGAACCGCTCGCCGCGAAAGATGACGACGTGCTGGCCGTCGGCCAGACGGCAGTAGAGAACGCCTTGGCCGAGGTGCTGGCGGACGTGTGCCGCGTCTACGATCTCGCGGATGCGCTCGGCGCGGGTGGCCCGCCCATTCCCCGCCGCTGTTGCCGATCGCGTTGTCGTTCCGTCGATGCTCACTTGGGGGTCCGTCAATTCTGTGCCATGGCCTCAGAAGAATTGAATAACCCCCGGCTCAGCCTTCCGTCGTCGTCGGCTCGGAGCGGGTCTGGTAATCACCGCACGCTGGTTCTCAAACACTGCCAGATCAGCGGGGTCGATGCGATACCGCGACCGCCGGCTGCCCCGACTGGCGACGTCGATTGCCCTCAGCTCCCCGGCGCGGATCCACGCGATCACCTTCTCCGGGGACACGCGCAGGCGATTCGCCACCTGCGGTGGCGTCAACGTCCGGAGCAGGATTTGCGAGGAGGTCATTGTCACGACGCAACCTCCCGCGGGACCGGGGCGTCGGGGTTGGCGATATCGGTGGGAACGAGCTTAGCGGGAGTGATCACGACTGGGCCTCCTCCGGCTTCGGCAACCAGCCTTGTCGCTGCAATTCAATCGTGATCGTGCCGAGGAGATTCCGAGGAATCAGCCGATACAATCCGGCCCGGGGAATCTCTACGTCGAGAGAATCGACCATTCGTCGGATCTTCCAGGCGGGCACGCCGTAGATTTCGGCAACCTGGCCGACGGTCAGATGGGATGGCTGAGACATTGGCTTGGCTTCCGCGAATGAACTAAGTGACGTTCAACGCGGATACCAATACCAAATTTGAGAGGAGGGCTATTTTGCGATTGTCGTCTATTTGTCGTTTTCGGTGTCGTTTTTGCCGCCGGCCTTCCACTGGTCAGGGTTGTCGTTCAGCACTCGTAGGATGGATGAGGCAGATCCCCCTACTTCGGTGACATAGTTATCAACCACGGATTTCATCGTCGTTGAGGAGTCCTTCCGCTTTGCGGCCTTGTATCTCCGCGCGCAATCCGACGCTTCTCTATTCATTGCGCGACGATGTGTCTTCGCCTTTTTCGCTTTGTCGTCTTTGGTGTCGTCTTGTCGTGGCACATCGCCGTGATTTTCCCCAGTTAGCTGACTGCCTGTTCCTTTCGCTGGCCCCTCGGCAGCCTCCTCTTGGATAGTACTGAGCCTATCATCGACCCAGCCCCAGATTCTCTTCAACTCGTTCGCGGCATCCTCTAGTCCGTTCGGAACTGGGTATCTTCGCCTGGGTTCTTCGGGGGCATTTGCCCATCTCCTTTTCGCTTGCAGGTGCCGGACCAGACGGTAAGCATCTCGGACATTAGGTATGTCCCACCCCTTGAACAGGAGTTCCGGCGAGACTTTGGCTTGGAACTCCAGATTGTTAATGGTTTTGACAAACCACTGGCGTATCGCCTCCGGGTCATCGATCGAGGGGTAGTCCCATGACTCCCAGTCACTTGGCAGCCAAAGGGCTGCGGGCGCACGTGGTCCGTAGAGATCTGAAGTGAGTAGCTGGCGAGTTGCGACAAGCGGAAAGGCACTACTTGACACGACCTCGATCCTCTCTTCCGCCGACCTGGTCGAGAATTCATTCGGTGGCATCATTGGGGCTGAAGACTCGGGCTGATCGATCGGATAAGTATGAGTCAATACAGCGCCGCTTGATGACGGTGGGA
>JBDRTC010000887.1:0-2086 GCA_043824335.1 Planctomycetota bacterium
AGAATCCAAGTTCTCTTCAGCGGTAATTCCGCTTTGATCTCATCGTCCAGCCGTTCGTAGTTCTGCAAGACAGCATTCACCACATCGCCCTGATCCCACAAACGAATCCTGAAAAAGTCTTTTCTCGCGTCCAACTTGACAGGATTCGTGAATCCACCCCACGACACGAGAAGGCCTTGCTGAGAGGCAAACTTTGACACGACGCCGAGAAGTTCGTTAAAAGTCTTCTGCCCCTCGGCCCCGCAGCCGGACTTGACCTGCACGCAAAGGCGCGGTTGATCAAACCCAAGTGCCCCAGAACCGGCCAGGATATCTACTCCGCCATCAGGACCAGGAGGCGAAACTTCAGTCTTATAACCCTGTGCCCGGAGGACTGCATCGACGAGGCGGGCGAGCTCATGGCGTTTGAACTTGGCCTGAATGAACTTGAGGATTTCGTCCCGGGCGACCTCTTCAAGATTGAGTCCATTATCATCGGCACCATTCCCAGGCTCAGCGAGAGCCTCTGACGCTTCGGTGGATGAATCGAGGTCGATAATCCTCTTTACCCGACTCTCCGCATCGTTGCGAGTAACCTTGAATACGGTGGGTGGGATGCTCATTGAGCGGAGGATATCTGCTGGGAACGCAGAACGTGGCACCGTCTTAAGCCACTCTACGCTGCGAATGTGCATTACGTTGGGGGCGACCATCTTGTATTGGTAATCGCCCGTAACTTGCCCCAATTCAAACGCAGATTCGGCCCTGAGAGGAAGTGCAACCAAATCCCCCTTTCTAATCTCCCGGGCGAATCTCCACACCTGACCCAGGCCTGAGATGACTTGCTTGTCTGTTTCTTGCGGATACGTCTTTTCGTAGAGCCCCCGCAATTCTTCCCGTGTGCGGAAGGCAGAGTAGTCTGGGAGCTCGTTCCACCCATGACAGACCAGCCCGTCCTTGAGGGCTGTCTCCTGTTGCTCGCCATGCCTCCCCGCACGAACAACCCACAGCGACATATTAGCCTCCTCTTTCCGCCCCCACCATCGTTTCCGCTTGCCGGAAAACCTATACACTCATGTTTCATCATCTTACCAACTGAAGCAAGGTGATGCAATTTCCACTTTCGGGATGTTAGCGCGTCGCAATATGGCCCGGTGTTGCCACGCAACAAGAGGATTGCGACGGCCGTCCTCGGCTGGGTCTGTTGAAATCCTCCCGTTGCTTCGCGACACCGACGATTTTGCGAACACGCTCGACCCAAAAGCAACATCCACTCCGCAAAATCGTCGGTGCCACCCGCGTTCCGACGCGGAAGCGTCGGAACGAGAGAATGGGTCGTTCGCTCCGATGCGTTCTGCCGACGACCGCGGCTCAATAATCCTCGCCGTTGAGGCTGCGGACGACCGATTGCTGCCAGGCTTCGAGGGCGGCTTTCATTTTCTCGACGCGCTCGGGCTCCTGGGCCGCCAAGTCGTTTTTTTCCTGCCGGTCTTCGGCGAGATCGTAGAGCTCGAACCGCGCGTTGGCGCCGGTCTTGTCGGCAATGCGGTGGAGCTTCCAGTCGCCGTCGATCCAGGCGGAGTGGCCGGGGCGTTCGGTTTCCGAGTAGCGTTCGGGGAGCTTGGCGGCGTCGAGCCGGAGCTTCCACTGGTCCTCGGGCTCGCGGCCTTCCTGCTGGGCGGCCAGTAGCGCGGTCATCCACTCCCGGCTCGGCACGCCGACGCCCGGCACCGGGTAGTCCCAAAAACCCATGGGCCGGGGCCGCTTTGTCAGTCGGCCTTCGACGAGCGGCAGGAGGCTGATCCCGTCCAAGGGCGGCTGGTGCTCCACCTTAACGCCGGCGATTTCCAGCAGCGTGGGATAGATGTCGCAGGTGTTCGAGCGGACGTCGGTCGTGCGGGGCTTGGGAATCCGCGCCGGCCACTCCAGGATGGCCGGCACCAAGAGCCCCCCTTCGTACACCTGCCCCTTGTTGCCGCGATGCCCGCCGGTCGAGCCGACCCGCGGCAGGCCGCCGTTGTCGCTACAGTACCAGAGCACGGTGTTCTTCCGGATGCCGAGCGAACCGACTTCGTCGCGAAGCTTGCCGAACGCCCGGTCCATGCCG
>JBDRTC010000888.1:0-6361 GCA_043824335.1 Planctomycetota bacterium
TTCCTGTCGCACTGCTACCGCGGTCAGTTGGCCCTGTTCACGGGGCACTACGGCATCGGGTTCGGCCCGGAGGGCTTCTGCCTCGAGCCGTGGTCGCCGCTGAAAGGCAAACGTGTTAAGCTGGGCTTGAAGTATATGGGCAACATCGTGGAAGAAATCGAATGAGAGGACTTGTCATGCAAGAGAATGTTAGAACGATCGTGCTTGGTATTTCGCTGTTGAGCTGCATCCAACTAGTATGCAGCCGGTCGTCGGCAGAGCCTGTCGGGCAGCAAGGCTGCCAAGTGGTGCAACAGGAAAGCCGCGTGGAGCTGCATTCGCCGTTCTTCGTGTTTCGCTTGGATACGGGGGCGGGGCTGCAAGCCCAATCCTGGGAGAACCGCATCACCGGCCAAACGATCTCCCTGGGAGGCGGACCCGAGCTGGAGGTGGACCTCGGCATCGCCGAGGGGCCCCAGCTCACATCGCAATGGCAGGTGACGCAAGCGCCGGCCCAAGGCCCATCGACGACCGGCGAAGCCGTCTTCAAATTGACCGCCGACGAGCCGAAGCTCTCCGCAGTGGTCACCTACAAGTGGGACGCCGGCGAGCCCGTGCTGCGCAAGTTCGTGGAAATCACCAACGAGACCGACCGGGAGATCAACCGCCTGCTGAACGTCCGCCTGGGTAACTACCCCACAGACGCCGAGGTTTCGGCCGGCGAGCAGGGGTTCCCCGCCTACCTGAACGGCGAGTTCTTTGTGAGCCTGGCCCATCCGTCCGGCTGGGCAACGGGGGAGAAAGGCAACGTGCAGTTGCGGCAGCATCCGGGGGCTAGGCTGGGCCCGGGCGGGAAGCTCCAGTGCATGGAGGCCGTCTACGGCGTGGGGGATAGCGGCGAGGCGCGGAAGACGTTTCTGGCTCACGTCCGCAGTCGCACTCGCCGGGTGGTGCGCGGGCACGACAAACCCTACGCCATCTTCGAGCCGTTCGGGGCCCGACCGGGGGGCAACTTCGATGAAACCGAAGAGTTCGTGCTCGACAGCATCGCCAAGGTCGCCGAAGGACAGCGCGACTCCGGATGCCATTTCGATCTCTATTCGGTCGATTTCTGGGTGGACTTCCACGGCGACCTGAAGGGTTTTGACCCGGTGCGGTTCCCCAACGGTCTCACCAAGATCAAGGCGGAACTGGCCAAGCTCGGAACGGCCCCGGGCCTTTGGATCGACAGCTCGATGACACACTGGTCGATCGGCGGCAATCCGGCCGTCAAGCCCACCTTCACCCACGATCCCAAGACCAAAGACCCACCGAGAGTCCCGGTGATGTGCCGCGCCACCGAGCCGATCAAGTCGATGTACACCGAGGCCTTCCGCCACCACATCCGGGAAAACGGCGCCCGGCTGCTGAAATTCGACAACCTCCAGTCGGTCTGCAACAACCCGAACCACGAGCATTTGCCGGGCATCTACTCGACCGAGGCGATCCAGAGCGCCGTGATCGAATTCCTTCACGCGATGGACGAGGAGTGTCCCGACGTTTTCCTGATGCTTTACTGGGGCCACCGTTCGCCGTGGTGGTTGCTCCATGCCGATACCTTGTTCGACTCGGGCATCGGCATCGAAGCCGCCAGCCCAAGCTCCCTTCCGGCCCCTTACGCGCGCGACAGCATCACGCAACGGCTCGACCAGGCGCAGTGGCACGCCTCGGACGTTCCGCCCTTGGGAAAGGAGTCGCTCGGGGTGTGGTGCTCGGACTGGGGTTGGAACAGTTCCGTCGGCAAGGAGCGTTGGGAAGCCGGCGTGGTGATGGACATCTGCCGCGGCAGTCTCCTGGCCCAGATATGGAGCGACACGGCATGGCTTTCGCCCCCCGAACGGAAACAGATGGCCGAATTCATTGCCCTCTTGAAGGCACAGCCTGAGTGTTTCGCCAATCCGAGGTTCATTCTCGGCAACCCAGGGAAGGATGAGCCCTATGGATATTGCTGCAGTGATGGGCAGCGGGCATTCCTTGCGTTGAACAACTGCGCCTGGAAGGATACCTCCTTGTCGTTGAAGCTGAACTCGTCTTGGGGGCTTCCTGACGGCAAGACGTGGGATCTGTATCGCTGGTATCCCGATCCGGCGCGACTGGGCGGCGATGCCGACACGCTTGGCGAAGAGGTCTCGATCGCTTTGCGGCCGTTTGAGATCGTGTTGCTGGAGGTCGTGCCGTCGGGAGAGTCCCCGGCCTTGGATCGGACCTTCGAAGCGAAGCCGATTCCCGCCGGTTTTGCCGAGGCCAGCCGCACGCTGGAGGTCGCCGTCGAACAGATCCGCCCCGAGCCCGAGCCCGCGTCGAGTTCAATCTGGACGGTGCTGGAACCGGCAAGTTTCACTTCCGCGGGCGGTGCAACACTGGCGAAGCAGAAAGACGGGTCGATCCTGGCCGGCGGAGAGAACCCGTCGCCCGACACGTACACGATCACGGCGACCACCGAGTTGACCGGCATCACCGGGATCCGGCTGGAGGTCTTGCCGGACAGCGGTCTGCCCTCGAACGGTCCGGGCCGGGCGACGAACGGCAACTTCGTCTTGAACGAGTTCCGTGTCACGGCGGCGCCGCAGGACAACCAGGCCCCGGCCGTGCCGGTTGCCCTTCAGAACCCGATTGCCAGTTTCTCCCAGGAAAGCGACGGGGGATGGCCGGTGAAAGCAGCCATCGACGGCGACCCGGAGACCGGCTGGGCGGTCGATCCGCAAGAAGGTTACCCGCACGTGGCGATGTTTGAAACGAAGCAACCGCTCGGCGCCCCCGGCGGCACGAGGCTTGAGTTCACGCTCGACCAAGGAGACCCGAAGGAACACAACCTGGGAAGACTGCGGTTGTCGGCAACCACGGCCAAGCCACCCTTCCCATTGCCCAAGCAATACGGGTCGAGGCTGTTGATCGTCAAGGGGGAAGTGCCTCCGAGTGCGGGGGGCGGCACTTTGGTCGTCACTGTGGAAATGAAGGGGAGTTCGGGCCCGGCGTGGCTCAGGAACGTCGGAGAGCATTTTTCCAGCGAAGGGAAGCTGGCCGGGCAACCCGCCCCGTTTCAGCCGGTGCTGGGGAACGCCACCTACCCGGCCCCGTGGCAGGCGTGGCGGATCGCGATCGAGCCCTCGGCAGCGCCGCAAGCCTTCGAATTGAGCATCAGCACAACCGCGGGGGCGAACCTTGAGTTGCCGTGCAACGCGTATTTTCTTCCCGAATAGCCGACGGCTTGACAAGCAGCGGCGAGGTGGCGGCAAACTTCTGAACGCTTACGAGGAAGGAGGCTTACGATGACAACAAGAGACAGTCGGCTGTTGACTCTCCCTTTGGTGTTTGTGCTGTCAACGCCAGTGTTCGCAGCCGATGCGGCGGCCAGAAGCGCCCCCGACAAGGCCGGGACAATTCAGTTCAAGAACTCCCTGCCCGGAGGAAACCTTGCCAAAGAGGAACTTGACGCGAAAGGCAAGAGGATGCTGGAGGAGCTGAAGGCCTCGAAGTTGAAGATCATTCATGAAACCTACCGCGACGGGAACTGGGAATTCGCGATCATGAACGCCGACGGCTCCAACCCGGTGAACATCACCCAGACTCCTACGGTACACGAACTGTTCCCTCACGCTTCCCCGGATGGAAAGAGGGTCGTTTTCCTGGCCGACGTGGGAGAAGGGAAAGAGCGGACCCGAAACGTGTACACCATGAACATCGACGGAACCGGGCGCGTCAAGGTGGGAGAGAACGGCCGCCAGCCGTTCTGGAGCCCCGACGGTAAACTGATCGGCTTCTCCAAAGGGACCTTCGTCAATTGTCACGGGGAAGGTGACAACAAAGGGCTCTACTTCTACAACCTCGAGACCGGAGAATACTTCCAGCACGCCAAGAAGGACATGGCCGGCCTGGTGAACCCCGGCTGGTCGCCCGACGGGAAGTGGATCATCTCCAGTGCGATGGGAGGCATGGGATTCAACCACTCCATCGTGGCGATTGAAGCCAACGGCACGAAGGTTGTTGAGCTGAGGCGGTCGGTCTTCACGGCGCCAAAGGCCGTCCAGTGCCGGCCCGATATCAGTCCCCACGGCAACGAGATCGCCTGGGGGATAGAAACCGGTCCGGACACGGCCGAGTGGGTGGAGGTCGGGGACATTGATCTGACCCAGTCGGAGCCGGAAGTCACGAACCGGAGGTACGTCGTCGGAGTTCCGTTTCCGCTGCAAACCTATCATGTGGACTGGTCCCCCGACGGCAAGTACATCGCCTATTCCGAGGGCGGCAGGGGAACCAGGATGGAGCCGGCCGGCTGCTTCGTGGGGATGAAAGCGCAAGGTTGGGACATCTGGGTGGTGAAACCGTCAGAGCCGGGAGTAGTCGTGCGACTGACCTTTGACGGCCTGAGTAACAAGGAGCCCGATTGGGTTCTCGTCGAATGAAGCAAATGGCGGACAAATGAGCAGAGAAGGTACTCGAATCCTGCCGGCAGCTTCGGGAATGCTCCTGATGCTCGCGGCCTTGTCCGGTTCGGGCTGCGGCAAAGCCGCCGGGCCGGCAAGATCAGACGATCGGCCGCCGGTCGTGAAAACGGAGCACGGTGAGATGGTGCTCGTTCCCGCCGGCACGTTCATGATGGGAAGCAACAGCGGTGAAGACGATGAAAAGCCGGTGCACGAGGTGTGGCTGGATTCATTCCTGATCGACAAATACGAAGTCACGCAAGAGCAGTTCCGCATGTTGATGCACAAAGATCCTTCTCACTTCAAGGGAGCCAGGAATCCCGTAGAACGGATCCCCTGGGGCGATGCCGCCTGGTACTGCAACCATCGCTCCCGCGCCGAAGGGCTCGGCCCCTGCTATGACGAAAAAACCGGGGCGTGCGATTTCAGTGCCAGCGGCTACCGGCTCCCCACCGAAGCGGAATGGGAGCATGCCTGCCGCGCCGGCCGCGCCGCCGATTTCCACTTCGGTAGCGACGAGAACAAGCTCGGCAGCTATGGCTGGTTTCACGACAACTCCGCGAAAAAGACACACCCCGTGGGCCGAAAGAAGCCCAATCAATGGGGGATCCACGACATGCACGGCAACGTGATGGAATGGTGCAACGACGTCTATGACGCCAGTTATTACGACAAGAGCCCGGAAACGAGCGTGCGCGGGCCGCCCGACAGTCCCACGGCAAAGCTCGTCCTCCGCGGTGGGGCCTGGAACACCAGCGCGGGCGCCTGCCGCTCGGCCTATCGTGTCGGCGAGAACCCCAGCCAGCCGGACGGATGTTTCGCGCACGACGACATCGGATTTCGCTGCGTGAGAAATGCGCCCGCTGATCGTGTCTCGAAAGACCGACAGACTCCCAAATGAAGGGCGACACAACGATGAACGTGCCAGTTATGAGAAATGCGATGTTGGTGACGGTCCTGGTTATGTTAGCCATGTTTTTCTTATCGTTTTTCCCCGGATCAACAGCCTTCACAACGGAGCAGGGAGTGAACGGGGCCCTGGCATCTGCGGGGCGATCCGAGATCAGCGAAGGCAAAACGCCACCGCCCAAGGAGGAGGGACAGGCGGCAAACGAGCAGAGGGGCGGTGAAGGCCGAAAGGCCAGGACCGCGGCACTCTTGCCCGCGCGCTTGCGGTGCGAGTATTTGGTCAACCCTTTGGGCATCGATGCTCGGCGGCCTCGGCTGAGCTGGGCGCTCCAAGGCGATCAGCCGGGACAGAAACAGGCCGAGTATGATTCCATTCGCGGCACGATTGCCAGCCACTGGACCTTCGACGAGGGGCACTTCGTGCTGACGGTGACCATCCCACCCAACACGACGGGACTGCTCTACGTTCCGACAACAGACCCAACACACGTGAAGGCGCCCGGCGGTCCGCTTGTGGAGTTTCAGCGCATGGAGGGGGCGTACGCGTTGTTCGACATCGCCTCAGGGACGCATCGGTTCGAATCCGCGTTGCCCAAGCTTGCAGAGTGGAAGCCATGAAAAACGCGATCTTGACGGCAGGACGGGGCTTCGGTCTGACAGGCCGCCAGAAGGCGATACAATGGGAGGGTGACGAAGAAAACGTAGGGATACAGCAGCAACCAGGAGAGATTGACCACCAGCAGCACCAGGCCATACTTGATCACCGCAGACGGCTGCATCAGGTAGTCGATCCCGCTATTGAGTGCGGCCATCAGCGACAAACCGATCGGCAGCCAGGTCATCCCCTTCCGGGCAAGAAAGAAGTCCTCCCGTTTGAACTGGCGCTTCGCGAAGTAGACCCCGATCCAGGCCAGTGTCAGCAGATAGGCCAACAGAATGCACAGGTCGACCGGGTGCAGGCTGATTCTCAACGACTCAATTCCCTTTGGCAGCTTTGTGAGGACGTCGCT
>JBDRTC010000889.1:0-9232 GCA_043824335.1 Planctomycetota bacterium
GCTCCCGCAACGCCTGCGACCAACATTGTCGGGCCTGGGCCTTGCTCTACAACTTCACTCCGTGGCATCCGGCCACGGCGGAAGACAACCACGGCTGGCAAAGCCCAGCCGAACGCCTCAACAGGCACCGCTACCATGACACCTGGCTCCAAAACCTCTTCGTCTCCGCTTCCCTCGGTGGATACCGGAATCACCCTCCCCAAAATCCGTGACGGTCAGACAGTTTCCATCGCTGTCTACGGCTACGTCGAGGGCCCGGTTATTTCCGTCTCCCCCTCCTGTCTGTGCCCACTGCAGCGCACCGTCGGCATTCAGCTTGACGACGTAGACACCATCCCGTCGTTCGCTGTTTCGGCCCTCACCGGTAAAGGGAACGCTTTTACGGAACTCACCCGCGATGTAGCAGTTACCCTCATTATCCACGTCAAGACAGGAGTGAGCAGTCATTCCTGTCGTCCCCGGTCCTGCTGCCCGGACCCATTCTAAGGCACCTGCACGGCCATATTTTGCCACAAAGGCAGGCCCGAAGAATGTCGATCCGGTCTTGATGTACCCCGTGACATAGCAGTTTCCTGCTCCGTCCACAGCGATATCGCTAGGCATTCCGTTTTCGACGCCGCCCTCGCAGGCCCATTCAAACCCAGGATCGGCAGCGCGGAGAGCCCCAGCGGACAGGCCGACAGTCATTACGGCGGCGAAGGCAAGATGTGGTTTGGCTTCCATTCTTGTTTCTCCGAAAGTAGTGCGCCGGCTGCAGACGGTCGAGCTGCATCACGTGCGAGTCGCCTCACGGTCCGGATGCTAACTTGGTTTTAGACTGATCCGTGTATCACCTATAGACTGCTTCGTTGCAGCCTAACACGCTGCGGGGCTATTCCGTATGTCCAATCGTTCCCGACAGTTACGCAGCTACCTGCTATCTTGGGGCGCGTTAGGCTGTTTCCGCCTAGCACCGGGCTGGGGGCACTCCTGTGCGAGCACGTCGGCCGGACTGCGAACGCCTCGCCCACCTCGGTTCAAAACGTGCGTGTAGATCATCGTCGTGCGGACATCCTTGTGGCCCAGCAACTCCTGCACGGTACGGATGTCGTAACCTGAGAGCAGAAGGTGCGTTGCGAAGGAGTGCCGAAAGGTGTGGCAGGTCACACGTTTCGTCAGGCCGGCCGCTCGCACCGCGCTGGAGACCGCCTTCTGGACCAGGGATTCATCCATGTGGTGGCGGCCCTGCTCCACCGTCTGAGGGCTTCGCCATCGGCGCTCCTGAGGGAAGACGAACTGCCAACGCCACTCGCGGTTGGCATTGGGATACTTGCGGGCCAGGGCATGCGGCAGTTCCACGCGGCCGTAGCCGTCAGCCAGGTCCTTCTGGTGAATCGTTTGGACGCGGCGGAGATTCTCCTTGAGGGGGGGAATGACCGCCTGCGGCAGCATCGTCACACGGTCCTTGTCCCCCTTGCCCTCGCGAACGGTGATTTCCCCGCGCTCGAAGTCCAAATCCTTGACCCGCAGGCGAAGCGCTTCGAGCAATCGCAAGCCGCCACCGTACAGCAGCATTGCGATCAACCACTTTTCGCCGCTGAGGTGCGCCATGACCCGCGACACCTCGTCCACGGTCAGCACGACGGGCAACCGCTTGGGGCGACGTGCGCGAACGACGCCTTCAATGCGGTCGAGCGGCTGCTCCAAAACATGCTCGTAGAGAAAGAGGACCGCGGACAAAGCCTGGTTCTGGGTAGACGCCGCGACGTGTTTCCTTGACGGCCAGATGAGTCAGGAAACCGTTGACATCGCTTTCCGCCAGTTGCCGGGGATGATGGTGCTGGTGAAACTCGATGAAGCGGCGAATCCAATGCACGTACGCTTCTTCCGTGCGTCGGCTGTAATGGCGGACCCGCAGAACTCCGATGAGGTGGTCGTAGAGACGGGGCGTGGCTTCTCCTTGGAACAACCCCAACGGCTTCGGTCGCTGTCTAGCCGTCAGCATGGCATTACCCTCTCGGTGCGCACGTGGCCATTTCCAGCATTAGAACCGCTCGGCATGGAGGGGGCAAGGACCTTCGTGGTACGAGCCAATGCTCTTCCCAAGAAACGTTCCATTCTCGGGGCACAAAATCTGCCGCGATTGGGCTCCGCCGGCCTGATCCGGAATCCAACACTCGCATCCCCCCCACAGGGGCAGCGCAAGCGTCCCCGCACCTGTGTCTCAATGGGTCCATTTTCGCGACGTCCTAAATTACGCTTGAGTTGGTCACTCTTTGCCGTCTGCCAGGCTGCCGAACGTCGGACGACTTGTTGTCGTGTTGAGACGGCAATCGGCACCGCGAAGCCGACCATGCTACGCACAGTGCCCGCTAGAAAGGCAGGCTATTGAGCTTCGATAGAACAATCTTCGATCCTGGGGTTTTCACATCGTGGCGCGACGGCTCGTTGCAGATCGGATTGCTTCACTGTCCCCGGCGTGTGTGGTTTCAACCTTAACGTGATCCAATAGAGAAGGACAAAACTCACGCTCTTCCGATACTCAGCGTCGTACTCTTCACTGTATGCGTTGTCTCCATAGAAGAACATCCATGAATCCTGCCAGTAATAAAGCAGCCGATGAATGACGAAAGGATCGAGAAGAAGCAGGCAGCCTGCATACGCCACCTTCTTTGGCGTAAGTTTGATTTTCACGGCTTGGAAATGCTTCCGGTCTCTTACCCCTGTCAGCCGGTAATCTTCCGTTTTGTCAGCGACGTTCACGACATCAAACCATGGCCTGCAAAGTTCCAGCGGACCTTCGTCCACGAACGGATAGTGTCCTGAATAGAACTTATCCATGAAGTAGGAATGGAAGTAGAACTTCCAATTCCGACGTCTGCGCGTCTGATGGAGACAAGAGATGAAAACGTGTTTCGATTCAGAACTCCTATTGATCAGCTCGCCGGCCAGTAAGCACATGTCCGAATAGATTCTCTCTTGCTTCTCAATGTTCCGACGATCCTCCATGCTGACATAGTGTTCAACGGTGTCCATAAATGTGACGGCGTCGAATCGACCATAGAGCGCTTTTTGCAGGTCGGAGTTTGTCAGAACGTCCTTCCAATTGGTGACATGAACTTCCAGGCCGTACTCGTGTTGAGCGTAGATGGCCTGCTCAGGCGTGATGTTGATGCCAACAGCCTCGCAACCAATTTCATCTCGGCAGTACTTAAGCCAGTCTCCATAGCCACAACCCACGTCGCAAATCACCATCCCCTGCTCCAAGCCCAGCTCCTGCACCATGTGCTCGTATTTCGCGCGCTGGGAAAGTTCGCCGTCCAGGACGAGATTAAAACCTAGGTCGCGCCCGCTGCCCGTCGTGTTGTCGTACATGTTGTGCATCCATTGATAGTTCCGACGCATGCGCAGTTGCGAGTCAAAGAGAATCGACTTGCCGAAACCGTACAGCAGGACATCATCCAGTGCGAGGGCCAGCAGCCAGAACAGGCATCCCCAGGAAGTGAAGAAGACCGTGATCAAGACCGACATCAGCATGAGCCCCCACCAGACCAGCGTGTTGCGATCGACATAATTGATCATCGCTACTGACTGCGTATTTGTCGTTCCCGGTTTGGCGATACTTGCCATGGCTCAGTCCCTTTGCTTAGACCTGTTGATCCTGACTAGAAGACGCCGCACAGCGTTTCCAAGGGCGGCCTAACTCGCAGGCGATGGTTCGGCCATATGAGCAAGCGTACCAATTGGCTGGGCTCGCGTCATGTCCTCCTCTCCACATCACTCGGTTCCGTGCATCGCCGGGTTGTGCGCCGGTCCGTTCATGTTCGCCGGTGGTGAAGGTGCGGGCGGAGGTCGAGTGCTCCTAGAAACCGTTCGGATTGCGGCGCATCTCAAAACTCACGATCGACGAGTTTTGAGACGACTCCCTGAGGCACCTTGGGCACGCCAGGAGCGGGACAATCAGCAGCCCCCCCGTTGGCGGTGTTTCGTTGGTCACCGCTGCGCGCCTCAGGAGGGTCCATTTCTTGGACTGCACGAAAAGACAGATGGTCCGAAGGGCGGACGTACTGACGGCCGTCTTCCGGCAGCACTCCCCCGTGGCCAGGATGCGGGCATCCGATAACCGGTTTGGTCGCCGTCTTTGGGGAGGCACCGTCAAGGCCGCCCCACGCTCGTCAAACTGGATTCAATATCGCTTTTTGCTACGCTGCCACCATTTTCCTCGCCGCCGCCGCGATCTTGGCCGCGTCGACCTTCATGTAGTCGATCATCTCGGGTGCCCCTGGCGCGGGAGCGTCCGGAAAGGCCAGTCGCTTGACTTGCACGCCGGGGACTGCTTCAGCCACTCTGGCGATGATCTCGGCACAGTTCGAGAAGCTGTAGGAGCCCTCGTCGGAGGTCAACAGCCTCCCGGTTTTCTTGACCGAGTTGACGATGGTGTCCATTACCCCTTCCAGGGGTGCCAGTGTCCTCGGGTCGATGAACTCGGCGCTGATCCCGTCTTGTCCAAGTTCTTCAACCGCTTTGGCGATCTCGGCCGTCTGCGGCGCGTAGCCCACGATGGTAATGTCTTCGCCTTCTCTGCGAACGGCTGCCTGGCCAATCGGAACTGTGTAGGGCTCGTCGGGCACCTCGGGGCCGGAGTCCGGGACCGGGTAGTGGCAGAACACCACCGGGTCCACGTCGCGGATTGCAGAGATCATCAAGCCTTTGGCGTCGTACGGATTCGAGGGAATCACCACCTTCAGCCCGACTAAACGAGCGTAGGCCGACTCCAGCCCGGCGTCGGCATGCTGTCCGCCTTGCCGCGCCCATCGGCGTGCCATGTCGGCCCAGAGGACCATGGGCATCGTTGCCTGCCCTCCGGTCATGTGCCGGAGCTTGCCAGCATGGTTGAACATCAGCTCAAAGGGAATGAAGGTGGCCATGCTGGGGATGTGGGCGATCGCTCGCACGCCGATCAGCGACATCCCCAGCGCCCCCCCGACAATCCACTCCTCGTCGATGGGGCAGAACTGCACGCGCGGTGGACCGAACTCGGCCTCCAAATCGACAGACTTACCGCGCCAGCCGGCGGCCGTTCCTTGATATTCGTACAACAGCGTCAAGAGCTCGTCCCGCCGCATCTCGCCTTGGATGGCTTCGAGTATCGCGTAGTTCACGCTTTTGGGCATGGTTGGGCCCTCCCTTTCTTGTTCAGGTCGTGTGCAGCGGGACTGCACCTTCGGCAAACACGTTCAACAGACCGTCCTCGCCATTGGGAACGGGTTGCTGTTCGGCGAACTTGGCGGCGTCTTCAACCGCCTGACGGACTTCGGCTACGATCTCGTCCGCCTTTTCGGTCGTGATCACGCCCTCGCTTTCGAGGAAACGCCGGAATCGCTCGATCGGGTCCTTGGCCATCCAGTCCCTCAGTTCCCGGTCCGAGCGATACCCCAGGCCGAAGGCCCCGTCGACGCCGATTTTGGCGCCGCCCGTACCATAGTGGTCGTACCACCGGTAAGTCTTGCACTCGATCACGGTCGGCCCGCCGCCGCTGCGAGCCTTCTGGACGGCATGCCTGGCGACGTTGTAGACACTCAGCACGTCGTTGCCGTCGACGACGCGCCCCTCGATGCCGTAGCCGTCGGCCCGGCGGGCCAGATCCACGATGCCGTAGACGTCCGTGGCACGCACCCAGATCTGAAAGGCGTTGTTCTCGATCACACTGATCCAGGGCAGTTGCCAGGTTGCGGCGGCGTTGGCAGCGCTGGTGAAGAACGGACCCTGAATCGAGCCGTCGCCACCGAAGCTCACGGCGACTTGGTCGGTTGCCTTGACCTTGATGCCGTAGGCTGCCCCGGCCGCCAGAAGATGCGATGCTCCCACGATCCCGTTCATGCCCAGGATCCCCAGGCTCATGTCCGTGATGTGCAGAGAGCCGCCGTAACCTTTGCAGTAGCCGGTGGCCTTGTGCTGGATCTCCGCCAGCATTTTCCCGAGGTCGCCCCCCTTGGCGATCAAATGGCCGTGCCCACGGTGTGTGCTGGCGAT
This sequence comes from Planctomycetota bacterium, assembly GCA_043824335.1. Classification (GTDB taxonomy): domain Bacteria; phylum Planctomycetota; class Planctomycetia; order Pirellulales; family Thermoguttaceae; genus JBDRTC01. The sequence goes on from JBDRTC010000889.1 coordinate 6,013, forward strand.
GTAGTCGTCCTTTCGTAAAGCGTGGCAGACACCGACGGCGATGGCCTCCTCTCCGACATAAAGGTGGGCGACACCACGAAAGCCGCCTTCGAGAATGAGATCCTTCACCTTCGATTCCCAGAAGCGGATCCTCAACATGTCGGCGTACATCGTGGTCAGTTGCTCGGCCGACAGTCCGTCCACGCCGCTGGGCCCATACTGAGCGCTGGCCTGCTTGCCAGCGCCGTGGAGAGCCAACGTTCCTGCTCCGATCGCGCTCATGCCTTGGATGAAGGTCCTGCGCGAAAGGCCTCTTCCCGGGTCGCCCCTTGCCTCGGCGACGCCCTCATTTCCGCTCTGCCTGGTTTCGTCTTTCATTTCCCCAACCTCCTCGGACAAACCCCTCTGCCTGGGAACCGTACCTGACCGGACGCAACCGTCATTTTCCCACGGCGGTCTGCCCGGTCAATCACCGGCGTGACCAATGTGATTCGCGGCCGCGCCGGCGGATTTGTCGTTGGGAAGCAAGCATGGCGTTCGGCGCACACCGGTTCCCTGGGAACCGGTTGTCGGCGGAATCGTCGCCGCCTCGGAGTCCGGCTTGCAGTCGTGGGGGATCAGAGGCAGAGAACGGTACGGGCACGAGGGGAGAGGCAGAGAAGCGGTCGCGGCGCAGACCATCTTGAAAAAGGTTAGGAATCTCGGGCGCCGCGCCGGATTTTCGGCCGGAGTCTGCAGATCTGGGCCGATTCCGAGGAAACGCATGGAGATTTTGGCACACACAGCCTCGACCTCCATCCCCCCAGCAGGGTTGTCACGGCGGTTTTCGCCCAGTCCGAGCTTTCGGTCGTTTTTTCGGACGTTTCGAGAAAGGAATGAGGAAATGGGATTGTCACCCAAGAGGTGTTGGCCGGCGATTCGGCCTCGGAAATGACATGGTCGGGATCCCCGGGTTCTCGGCGGATTCCATCTCCACAGATTGATGATCATCACCCGGACCATTGGCTTATTGTCCAACGGTGATATGTGGAAAGACCACTACGCCAACCAGAGGTACAAGTCTCAGGTGAGCAACGATAGGCTCCAGCGATAATCCCTGCCTGATTCCTTTCAACTCCTAGAAAGCGATCGTCGCCTGGAGAATACCACATCGCCTTGTGATGGTCGACGATGTTCACATGTTACGTGGTGACCGCACTACCAGTCACTCGACGGTGGCGTGTAGGGCGTATAGGACGGTGGCGGTGAGTAGGACGGCGGTGAAAAGGGCGTGAAGCCGCCTGGGGGCGTGAGATCGATTTGGGGAGCCGAGTAATCAGGCGTATACCCCCCACCAAAACCCGACTGCTGGACTGTGTTCTGCCAGGTATGTGCGTCGTTGTAGCTCTGGAATGTCTCCTGGATGCTCGGCATCGTGGAGATCGGCGACTGCGTAGGCGCGAGTACTCCAGTATCGAAACCGCCTGACGGGTCGTACCCATGACTGGGCGAGTCGAAAGTCGTGTGAAAATCCGCCATCAGGGGGCTACCGAACGTTTCCATGCCACCCATCGGTTCGTTCCATGTCGGCGAGGGATGGTGTATCGGCTCATTGACGGCGGTCCACGCTGTATCCAGCGGCGAGCCCATCGGCCGAGCGAGCGGTTCAATCGTGTCCAGTAGATGGTACTCCGGCTCGAACACCTCAAACGACGGCGGCGGCGTCTCGAACCGGTCCATCCACGCCATCGCCTCCGGAACATCGAAGGTCATCGGAGGCGCAAAGGATTCCAGTGTGAGGGGCTCCGGCATGACGGTCGGGGAGTCGTTCGGTGTAAAGGACGGGGAATCGATCGGCGTGAACGACGAAGGATCAGGCTGATAGACGGTCGCGAAGTCGGGCTGGGAGAACGCGTTCTGCCACTGGTTGCCGGCTTGCTCCTGCAGCAGATCCAAGGCGTGCGGCTGGAGGATCTGCTGTGGCAGCATCATCCCGATACTCTCCAGCCGCTGCTGCATGTCGTCTTGAGCATAGGCCTCTTCGAATCGTGTCACCAGAGTTGTGCCGAGTTGATCACTCAGCGGATGGGATGACAGGTCGACCTCCGGATCAGTTTCCTCATCGACTTTGCTGCCGTCCACTTCCAGCGCCGGCCAGCCTTCGAGGGGAACACTCCAGACGAGCGGGTCTCCCTCGGGCTTCGACAACAGCACGACCTCCCGGAACGCCTGAGCCTCACCGTCGGAAAGCTCCAAAACCAGCGTCTTCAGATCAATTCCACCCTCCACGACCATTCGAACCCCCTTCTCGCCTTCTCGCAGAAACTCTGCCCAAAGCAGGAGAGGATACTCCGTGGCGGTCTCAACCTCTGTCACAGCGTAGTCGTCAAGCCAATAGCTGAGATTGGGCGAAAACGTCCCTTTCTCTCGAAGACGTGCCATTCCCTGGGCCAGTCCCACGAACCGGAAAAGCGGTTCGAGCCGCCTCAATCTGGGATACTTCTTGCACAATTCCTGTTGATGTGCGACCAGGGTCTGCGCGAACTGGCTTCCAATCTCGTCGGTGGGCACCTCTCCGCTTGCCGATTCATCGGACGAATCGATCGTCTCTTCGGAAAGCACTTCCACGCCGACATCCAGTTCAAACTTGTTGATAACAACCACGCCGTCGCGAACCGCCACAAACGACTGCTCGCTTGGCAGGAACCAGAAGCGGCTGCGAACGCTGTCCTCAAGCCCGGTTTCCTGCCAGTTCGCCGCGCGCATGTCGAAATAGGATGGTACGGACTCTCCAACCGACTGAACTCCCATCCCAAGCTTCTTGAGCACAATGTCGGCAGCCAACAGGTCCTTTCCCCACTGGGTCCGTTCGATCCGCCCCTCGAATCGAACCGCCTGCTTCCCGGTCCGTTTCGTGTCCGGCGTGATGTCGATGCTGACTGCCGGTACAGAATCGTGCTTGTGGATAGCCCGAAGCGCGACAACCAGGCCATCCAGGGTCAGTCGCTCCTCGTGCTCGTTGACTTGGCCCACGAGTATCAGTTCCTTCGTATCCTCGTCATAGACGATCCCCAACGGGCGGGTGATACCGCCGAGCCACAACACGTCTGCGTTGGGCGACTCCTTCGTGCTTAACTCCATCTGCGCTCGGTTCAACGAATACGCCACACACGTTGCTGCTCGGACTGTGCCCGACGCAAAGCCGATCGTGAAGAGGAGCACGATGGCAAATGTGCACTTCCCCGATGTGCTCATTTCTTCT
>JBDRTC010000890.1:0-2992 GCA_043824335.1 Planctomycetota bacterium
CATCGAGGCGATCACCGCGAGCGGGTCGCCCTGGCCCATGTGCTCCATTTCGCCCAGCTCCATCACGGGCAAATCGCCGCGATTGTTCTCGACCAGGAAATAGCGGATCGCCTCCTCCACCGGCGCCAGGTACTTGGGATCATTCGTGAGGAGGTAGCACCCAATCAGATGGTAATAAGTCGCCCGCATGGGCGGCATCCGCAGGGCGACGCCGCTGGGCTTGCCGGTTTTGAAGTCGATTCTTGCGGGCAAGAGGCCGCGGGGCTTGCCTTCGTACTCCTGGAGGGCGGCGTCGAGCCAGGTGTCGCCGTAGCGGAGGATGATCTTGCGGATCTCTTCGTCGCCGCGCCACGCCGCGTAGAGGCCCGGCTTGAGCGCCTTGGCGCCTTCGGGGACGTCGAACGGCCGCTCAGGGTCGATCGTGGCCTTATCGCCCCGATAGCCGAACCAGTCGGACTTGAACTGAAGCATGCCTCGTCCGTTTTCGCCCATGAACTCGCCGAGGCACGTCTGGGTCGTGCGGCGGCAGCGGGCGGCCCACTCGGGGTTGTCGTAGTCGAGCACAACCATGCGGGGCAGGCTGTAAGAGATCTCTTCGGCCGAGTGCTCGACGTCGGTGTAACGCGAGTAGCCGTGCTTCTCGACGGGTCCCCAATCCCAAACGCCCTCGGCCAAGAGCTTGAGCGAATCGAACGTCCGCCGGTCGTCGGCGGCCAGGCAGGCCAGCGGCCAACCGCAAACCAGCTCGACGTCGTCGTTCCAGGTACCGCCGAACTGGCCGTCGGCCTGCTGATGGTCGATCCACCAGTGGATCCAGAGCACGTACTTTGCCAGCGCCTCGCGTTGGGCGGCTGCCCACTCGGGCACGCCCGCCGCCAGGAGTTTCTTGGTCTCCCCGTCGATCTCTCCCAGCCGCTTAATCCAGCGGAGCGATTCCCGGCAAGCGGTTAGCTTTTTCTCGACGAGTTCCAGCCTCCGGGCGGCCCATGCCGGCGGGTTGTCGGTTGCAAGAAGTTCGCGGAGCCGGCCGGCTTCCGCTTCCAACTCGTCGATACTCGTCAACTCGGAGAGCGGCTTGGGCAATCCGCCCGGCTTCAGCTCGCGTTTGGCCGGACCTTCGGCCGCGAAGACTTCCAGCTCGCTTATGTGTGGGAAGTTGTGCTGCGTGCGGGCGTTATCCAAGAGCCGGATGCAGATTTTCGAGGTGGCGACCGCGTCGAACCGGCACTCCATGCGAAGCTCCCGGCTCTCGCGCACTTCCGCCAACGGCTGGTGGCCGTCCCAGTCGGTGCCCGCCCAGCCGTACACGTCGAAATCGGTCAGGCGCTCTTGGCGTTTCAATCGGCACGTGGTCACCACGATCCGGTCGATCACGCGAGGTGTGCCGAAATCGACCACCAGGTCGAGCGGCTCATCCCTCAAGTCCGTGGCGTCGCCGGCCCAGCACGACTCGCAGAGCCGGATGTTCTCATTCGCGGTCGCTTCGCCGTCAACCAGGTTGGCCACATCGTACGCCCCCGCAGAGAGACTGCGGGTCGGAATCAGTCTGGCCGAGCGGGCGAGGTTCTCGGCGCCGGCACTCCAAGAAGGAACTGCCGCGACAAGGCTGCACACGAGAAACCCAAACGCCAAGCGGAAAGGTGACCTTGCCGGAACGATTTTCATCACTCGTATCTCCCTGAACGGACCACGCGCGCAGTACAACTCGGTCACGGCGCGTGGGCCGTTAGGAGCGGCCGGAGAATAATTCGGGGACTGTCCCCCTCCCAAACCGGGGCCGGAATGGGCGCAAACGAAAGGGGGCCTACGCGGGCCCCCCTGGGTGTTCCCTTTCTTCGTCCTGCCCTCTACTGGCTGGTCAGCTTGAAGTCAGCGCTATCGGTGCCGTTTTCGGGGACGGGCAACGTGACTCCGGATGTCGCTGGGTCCATGTATTTCTGGGGAAGCAACTCGCCCGAAGGTTGGCCGGCCGGCCCTTGTCCTTCAGGAGGCGCGCCAGCCGCGGCTGCCATCTGGCCGGGGTCCATGCCGGTGGACGGGTCAAATCCGGAACCTTCCACCTTGCTGAAGTAGACCTTATTCTCACCCGGCTCGGCGCCGCCGGCCAATTTGTACTTCCCGTCGGGGCCGGTCGTCCCGGTGCCGGCATGATTCTCCGTCTTCTCAAAGTTGACGGTGACTCCCTCGACCGGCTCCCCATCGAGGTAGACCGTGCCGGAGACATCCACGGTTTTCACCTTCGTGCCGCCGGACTCCGCACAGCCGGCGACAACGACGAGGCCGGCGCTCAAAACGATCAAGTGTTGAACCACTCCATGTTTCATGATTGGGATCTCCGGGAAACTGGGACACACAGGAATCACTGCCGCTCGAGCAAACCACATGGAAAACCTACACTCCCGCGGCGCACGGAAACCCGGCGTCTTGACCGCGAGAGAGCCCAGCCGCGCCGGACGGCGCCCGCTTTGCCGCCTCCCCCGCTAGAACTGGCCAACCGGCTCACCATCGTGGGCGAAGTTGAGCCTGCAGAAGGTCCGGTAATCTATCGTCTCACTGAGGAATCTGGCCGAGCCGTCCGCGAGCACGAATTGCGCGCCGCCCGGGTGCGTGCTGCTGAACACCCAAGCGTAGACCCGGCCGAGAGAATCATTCTGATAGGGCGAATTGATGTTCCAGTCCCGCGCCATAGCCGCCGTAAAGCGAATTGGGGGGGAACTGGACGAGATGACGACGCGGCCGTGGCAACAAACGTGGCTCCCCGACAGTGCCCACGGCCCCCATTGCCACACATTCCACATGTGGTACTCATTCCCGAGGGCTTCCCCCATGGCGAGCGTGTTGCTGGTACCGTCGAGAATCCCGGCTATTTTCGCCGATCCGTTGTTGCCAAACACGCCTTGCCCGACGTGATACCCATAAAGCTCATACGGGGCGTTGTAGTCGGTCAAGTAGCCCGTGCAGAAAACGTAGCTGCTTCGGTAAGCATTGCGGA
>JBDRTC010000891.1:0-2167 GCA_043824335.1 Planctomycetota bacterium
ACCGCTACGTGTTCCAGAGCGCCCATCAGCAGTCGGAACTGGAGCCCCAATTGGCCAGGTTCGGCGTGAAGCCCGACGAGTGCCATCGCATCCGCGGGGCGTTCTTCTGGGACGAGTTCCCTTTCCAGCCCCTGCGGCACGAGCCGAAAACGCCGTTTGTCCTCGGTCGCCTGAGCCGCGCGGCCCGCGACAAGTATTCCAGCAACACCTGGGCGATCTACGGGCGGGTGCCTCACCCGGTCAAGGCGCGGCTGATGGCCTGGAACGCCCAGGTGGAGAACAAGCTGGGCAAACCGCCCGCGTGGGCCGAGTGCCTGCCGGCCGGGGCGGAAACCTCGCGGCAATTCCTCGGCACGCTGCACTGCATGGTCCCGGTCAACGGCGGGGCCGGTGAAAACTGGCCCCGCTGCGGATTGGAAGCGATGGCCGGCGGCGTGCCGATCGTCGCCGAAAACAAGTGGGGATGGCAAGAGATGATTCGTCACGGCCAAACGGGCTATCTCGCCTCGACCGACGAGGAGACCGCCTACTACGCCGCCCGACTGGCCTACGACGAAGATCATCGGCTCCAGATCGTCCACCAGGCCCGGCAAGCCCTCCAAGACGAGCTGGCCCACCCGGAGGAGACCTGGGCGGGCTGGCAAAGGCTCTTTGAGGAGCTGGGCTCGTGAAGATTGCCGCGGTCACCGTCACGTACAAGCGGCCGGTCCAGTTGGGCCGGATGCTGGCCTGTTTTCTCGCCCAGGATTACCCACTCCGCGAGATGGTCATCCTCGACGACGCCGGCCAGTACGAGAATCAGGAGGGTGACCGCTGGCGGCTGGTGTCAAGGCAGAAGCGGTACCCGACCTTGGGCGCCAAGCGAAACGCGGCCGTTGCACTCGTGTCGCCCGGGGCCGAAGCGATCGCCGTCTGGGACGACGACGATTGTTACCTGCCCTGGGCGTTGAGCGCTTCGGTCGCCGCTCTGGAGCAAGCCGGCTGGTCGCGTCCCGGGGTAGTGCTTCACGCGTCCCCGGACGGATCCGGCAGGCTCATCCAACATCGCACCTGGGCCGGTGATCCGGCCCGCAAGCTCTATCACGCGGCTTGGGCGTTTCGGCGAGAAACCTTCCGGCAAATCGGTGGCTATTCGCCGGCCAAGAACAACGGCGAAGACCAGGAGCTGATGCGGCGATTGGAAAGAGCCAAGACCGAGGAGGCCGACCCCTGCGAATTGGGTTTCGACCCGTTCCTGGTCTGCTCCTGGGGCGAAGGCCCGTGGTCCGTCCCCGGCGAGGCCCCGAAGCTCTCCTGGTCGGACAGGCGCGGGTACCAACGAATGGCGGCGCTGCCGAAGGGCAAGCAGGCGTTTCGGGCGACGAGGCCCACGTTCTTCGACCTCGAGCGTCCAGACGTCGCTGCCGGCGTCAAACGCAGAAAGTTTTGAAGCAGACGACCAAAATGAGGATCTTCGTCACCGGCACAGGCCGCTGCGGATCGGTCACGTTCTCCAAAGCGTGTCGCCACGTGACCAACTACACCTGCGGTCATGAGACCCACACGAACAAGTCCGAGGCCAAAGGGCTTCGAGGCGATATCGCCAATTGGGACTATCCGGACAACCATATCGAAATCTCGCCGCAACTGGTGATCGGAATCCCGATCCTCCGCCGTCGCTATCCGGAGGCCAAGTGGGTGCACCTGGTGCGAACCGATCGCGATGCCTGCGCCCGATCGCTCTACAACCGGTCGGACATGCGGGCATTTGCCAAATACTGGTTCCTCAACGCCGATCCGGACGAAGTCGCCGTGGCATACGCCGTCTACGATACGGTGAGAAGCCTCTGCGAGGCGCTTCTGCCGGACGCTTTCACCCTGGAGCTGGAACAGGCTTCCCGGCAGTGGCGCGACTGCTGGGATTTCCTCGAGGCCGAGGGTGATTTCCAAAGCAGCCTTCGCCGGTGGGGCATGAAAGACAACGCCGAACAACAGTGGGAAAGGAGAGACGGATGGCAGTGCTTCTCTCGCAGGAAATAGAACGGCGAGAACAGTTTGCCGACCTCGCGAACCGCCGCCGGCTGCTCCGGCACGCCGTGGAGATCGGAACCGAAAAGGCCGGGTTCGCCACGAGGTTCCTGGAAACCTGGAAGGGCGACCAGCTCCTCTGCATCGACCCCTGGCAAAA
>JBDRTC010000892.1:0-5610 GCA_043824335.1 Planctomycetota bacterium
GCAATCGCGGTCCTCTTTGCCGCCGCGCTCGACCGGCGGATCACGTCGGCCGACGTCGATCTGGCCGCCTGCTGCTTCGAGAAACGGAATCTCCCCCTGGTCTCCAACGTGCTTCAATACGGCGACGTGCTCGAGTGGGCCGCGCTGGTGGCCGACCGCAACCTCACGCTTCGCAACGTGCCGCCCGAAGCCGGAGACCCCGGTTGGCTCGCCAAGGTCTTCGCCACCGTGGGAAACGGCGAGAGTTTGAGAATTGATCCGTGATGATATCGAGCTGGCAGGTTTTGTCGGAAAACTGGTTCACTCGCTACTACCAGGGTGGCATGCCCTCGCGCAGCGTGGGCATGTTCCCGGAAACATGGCGACGCAAGCGACGCCATGCCACCCCGCTGGTTTCGCACCTCCCCTCTCCCGCCCAGCGGGAGAGGGGAGCCGTCGGTATGCTTCGATAGGAGGGACCGCGATGCCGAACCATCCCACCAGACGCGACGTGCTTCGGGCGCTTGCCGCTTTGCCTGCCGTGCCTTTTCTGGGCGGCGGCGCGGCCCGTGTCTTCGGCAGCGAGGCCCCCGACGCCGCACCGGATCGCTCGCCCGGCGAAGAGACCCCCTGGTACCGGCGTCATCTGGTGGGCATCGAGTGGGGGCCGACCGGTGCGAACGATCGGGACCGGATCTACATGTCGCGGGCGCACGGGGAGGAGATTATTCGCAACCTTGTGAACGCCCGGGCGGAGTACGCCATCGTGTTCATGAAAGACATGAAGTTCGCCTACTACAATTCCCGCGTGGCCCAAAAGGCCCCCGGCCTGGGCGATCGCGACCTGTTGCGGGAGTGTCTGGATGAGGCGAACAAGCACGGCATGCCGGTCGTGGCCTATTGCCAGATCCAGTACGACACCTCCACGTGGAACGCCCATCCCGAATGGCGGATGAAGGACTCTGCCGGCAACGAGCTGGGCAGCCACTTGTGCTATCGCTCGGGATACCTGGAGTTCATCCGCCAGGTGGCGGCCGAGATGATGGAATACGAAATCGCCGGGTTCCACTTCGACATGCTCAATTTCAACTTCGGCCCGCCGTACGGCTGCTGGTGCGACGTCTGCCGCCGCGAGTTTCGAGAAGAGCACAACATCGAGATGCCGCCGGGCGTGACCTGGGACGACGCCTGGGACAAAATGCTCCAATTCCGCGCCGACTCGAACACCCGGTTCTGCCGCCAACTCCAAGCCTTCGTGAAATCGAAGCGGCCCGACGTGGCCGTCGACTTCAACTACCACGGCAGCACCCCCTTCTCCTGGGAAACGGGTCAGCGCCCGGTCCAGCACGCCGCCAACGGCGACTTCGTCACCGCCGAGGGCCTCCCGTTCGTGCTCGGGCACTACAACCCGAGCCTGCTGGCCCTGTTCATGAAGGCGGCCCGATCCGACGGGCTCGTGCAGGGCGTCACCTCCCGATCGGTGTACGACTATCACGATTTCACCGTGCGGCCCACGGCCGATTTGAAGTGGGAGGTCTTCTGCTACCTGTCGCACAACGCCCAGTGTACGATCGTCGACAAGGCGAACTACGACGGCACGTCCGATCCCCTGGTGTACGAGCGCCTCGGGGCGATCTTTGGGGAGGCCCGGCGGAAGCGGGCGTATTTCGGCCATCCGCCGATTCAAGAGGTCGGGCTCTACTTCTCCAGCCGGACTCGGGAGTGGTTTGGGCGCGAAGACGTCGTCAAGTACTATCGGGCCTTCTGGGGCGCCCACGAGGCGCTCACGCAAGCCCACGTGACCATGGGCCTCGTGATGGACGAAAGCGTCTCGCTTGAGAAGCTCAAGCAGTTCCCGGTCGTCTATCTGGCCAGCGTCGCCATCCTCTCGCCGCGGGAGGTGGAGCTTTTGGGGCAATACGTGTCGGAAGGCGGCAACCTGCTGGTCACCGGGCTGACCGGCATGTACGACCATCGCGGAGCCTTGCGGAACCAGGCGGCCTTGGAGCCGCTTTCGGGCGGGCACGTCGCCGGCCATCAGCTCGACTACCCAGACAACTACGTCCGCCTCCCCGCGAGCCTGGCCGAGGGAAGGGCCGCCTGGCTCCTGGAGGGGATTCGCCCCGACTGGCCCATGCTCACTTGGGGCCCGATCCTCTTCTGGGAACCCACCACGGCCGAAGCGTTTGGCGAGCTTCTGGTGGCCCATCGCACCGAGGACAACATGTGGAGCCATCGCATGTCGGCCGACCGGGTCGTCGGGCCGGCCGTGCTCGTCAACGGGCACGGCAAGGGAACCGTGCTCACCGTGGGTGGCTCTCCGGACGCCGCCTATGCCGACAACTACCGCATGCCCGAGCATCGCCGCCTGCTTCTTAACCTCGTGCGACGCCTCCACCCCGATCCGGAAGTTTTGGTCGAGGCGCCGGCGAACGTCGAGATCGTGGTGACTCAAGACCGGGCGAAGTCCCGGCTCCTGGTCCATCTCCTCTCCTTTTTCGGTCCCCCCACGGCCACCGAGATCGCCTTTCCCAACGGCCGCCGCGTGCTTCCGCCGCTCATGGAAGAGGAGCTTCCCTACAGTGCCCGGGTGCGAGTCAAGCGACCGTTCACCGAGGTCCGCACGAGCGAGCCTTCCGCAAGCCTCTCCGTCGACGGACAAACCATCGAGCTGACCACCGACCGCTGCCACACGGTTTTGGAGATCGAGCTTTCGTCGTATTCTGGGACATCATCGCCGACATAGTGATGCTCCGTTTTCGTGGGGCATCGTAGTATCTCGTGACACTCGATTCGCAAAGCATTGCACTCTATTTGGCTGCGGCCGAGCGCCGCGAAGCCGCATTAGGAGGTCCTTATGAGCAGGCAGAACGTATCACGCCGCAGATTCATTCGTGAGGCGTCGGCCGGCGCGGCGGCGGCCCTTACGGCGGGAGCCGTTGGCGCTACCGGAAACGTCGTCAAAAAGGCCGACACGCTGGCCGTGCTGGGAGGCACGCCCGTGAGAAGAGAGCCCTTTCCCACGTGGCCCCAGGTCACCGCGGAGATTGAGGAATCGCTTGTCTCCACCCTACGCTCCGGGAGTTGGGGCCGGAGGCTGGGCGAAGGGCGGCATGGCGAGGGCCAGGTCGGGATGTTCGAAAAGCGCTTTGCCGAATTGGTCGGGGCCAAGCACTGCCTGGCGACAGGCTCGTGCACCCAAGCGTTGCACACGGCCCTGCACTCGGTCGGCGTTGGAGCGGGTGACGAAGTTCTGGTCACCCCCTGCACGTACATTGCTTCGATCCAGGCAGTGCTCCTCTGCGATGCACTGCCGGTATTCGTGGACGTGGATATCGACACGTTCCAGATGGACCCCGGCAAGATAGAGCCGCTCGTGAATGGAAACACCCGGGTGGTGGAGCCGGTCCACATCGGCGGAATCCCCTGCAACATGGAAGAGCTCATGGCCGTCGCCAACAAGCACGGCCTCAAGGTGGTTGAAGACGCCGCCCAGGCTCATCTGGCCGAGTTCAATGGGAAGAAGTGCGGAACGTTTGGCGACCTGGGCTGCTTCAGCTTCCAGTCCAGCAAAGTGATGGCCTGCGGCGAGGGAGGCGCGATTGTCGGCGATGACGGGGAACTGATGGAAAAATGCTACGCGTTCCACAACATCGGCCTCTCGGCCAACAATGAACGGTTGGGCATCGGCACGAAATACCGAATGAACGAGTTTGAAGCCGCCGTCTTGAACCCTCAGTTCGCCACTCTCGCGGAACAGACAAGAACCAGAAACGAAAACGCCGCGTATCTTGCCGGCAGGCTCGAAGAGATCCCGGGAATAGCGCCTCAAAAACTGCACGAGGGAGTCACGCAGGCGGCCTATTACATCTACGGGTTCAGGTATCAGAAGGAGCACTTCAACGGGGCTCCGAAGGAGAAGTTTCTCAAGGCGCTGCGGGCTGAAGGGGTTCGGTTTACGACCATGTACTTCGACCAACTGAACAAGCAGCCCTTCATCGAGAACACGTTGAATTCGCGGGCGTTTCAGAGGATGTTCTCAAAGGAGCGACTCCAGCGGTATCGTGAGCAAAACGACTGCCCCCGCAACGACCAACTCGCGGTCGAAGGCGTATGGCTTCCCCAATATGCGTTCCTCGGCGGCAAGAAGCTCATGGATGATATTGCGGATGCAATGGCGAAGATCCACGACAACAAGGACCAGCTCGCCAAGGTGTGAGGACGCCGTGGGTGCCACTGGCATCTTGCCAGTGCTCGCCCAGCTCCAAAAGCGACCACATTGCCAGTGCGGGCACTGGCGAAACGCCAGTGGCACCCGCCGAGTTGACGCACAACGCCAGGCACGCTATACAGGCCGCGAGCGTCGAAAGCCGGAAACTTACAGGGCCTCTTGGGAAAGACGGGAAAGACGGGAAAATCGGGAGAAAGGAACAAGGCAATGACTCAGCAAATCCGCATTATGCCGTGCCTGGACATGCAAAACGGCCGCGTGGTCAAGGGCATTCACTTCGTCGACATTCGCGACGCGGGCGACCCCGTCGAGTGTGCCCGGGCGTACTGCAAGGCGGGGGCGGACGAACTGGCCCTCCTGGACATCACGGCCACGGTCGAGGGGCGGGGCACCATGCTCGACGTGGTCCGGCGCGTCGCCGAAGCCGCCACCGTGCCCTTCACCGTGGGCGGCGGTATCTCGGACGTGGCCTCCGCGGCCGCCGTGCTCAGCGCCGGGGCCGACAAGGTCTCCACCAGCAGCGCCGCGTTCCGCAAGCCGGAAGTCATTGCCGAGATGGTCAAGGAGTTCGGCCCCGAGAGAGTGACCGTGGCGATCGACGTCGACCAGAACGAGGCGATGCCCTCCGGCTACGAGGTGTACATCGACGGCGGTCGCACCGCCACCGGCGCCGACGCCGTCGAGTGGGCCAGGAAGGTCGATTCCTTCGGCGTGCCGGTGATTCTTCCCACGAGCAAGGCCGGCGACGGGGCCAAGACCGGCTACGACCTGCCCGTCATTCGGGCGATGAAGGAGAGCACGTCGGCCCAGATCGTCGCCTCCGGCGGCGCCGGCGAACTGGCGCACTTTTACGAAGCCGTCGAGGCCGGCGCCACGATCCTCCTGGCGGCGTCGGTGTTCCACTTCCACTCGATCGACATCCCCGAACTGAAAGAGTACCTCCGCGGCCGCGGCCTGAAGGTGGGCTGACGGGAACGCCGCGGCGCGTGGTGTTCTGGTCGCCTTTAGTGCAGAATCAAGGGCTCCACCGAGCCAAGCTCGATAGGGGCCCTGGAATTGCCCCGACTGCGGTCATCCCGTGAAACAAAACCCTAAGCGGGACAAGCAGAAGCCTGTACCGTCGGGTGCCACTGGCGTCTCGCCAGTGCAGGCGGTCATTCCGTGAAACAAGCCCTGGAAGGGGAGGAGCCGTGCCATGAAACGGAACCGTTGGCTGAACATCGTTCTTGCCGTCGCGGGTGTTGGCGCGCTTTTGGCGTATCTGGTCGCCTGCCGCCCTTCGTGGAGTCCTGACGGCACAAAGCTCCTGTTTCCGTGCGGCGAAGGCGACGTGACGGGCATCGTGCTGTTGGACAAGACCACGGGCGAGTCGAGACTCATCTTCCAGGTGCCCAAGGGAT
>JBDRTC010000893.1:0-8071 GCA_043824335.1 Planctomycetota bacterium
TGAACTCCTCGATAAGCTGAAACAGGCCCACCGAGCGGATCTCCGGCGGTCCGTCCAGGGAATGTTGGTGAAAACCGTTCGAAGCGACCGTGTCTGCCTCGGCATGCGCTTCGTCGAGCCAGTGGCGGAAGCGGGCCAGGAGCATCTCGTCGTCGGGCCAACCGGTCACGCGTCACTCCACCAGAGAAAGCAGGGTTTTCATTGGAATCCGGGCGGTGCGCAAGCGGCGCTCCATTTCCGCGAGAATTGCGTCCATCGTGTCGCTGGTCTCCAAGGGGAACAACTTTGACTTCAGCCGCGCCACGGGGTCGCGAAGTTGGTCGTAGGCCTCGCGAACCGCGGCGAAACGCTCCGGCTCCCGGTCTGGAGGATGCCGGCGGACCAGCTCAAGGTAACGACGCCGAATCTCCGCATCATCGCTCCGGGGATCTATCCCCAACACCTCGTAAGGATCCGACATCAACGGCCCTCCTCATCGCTTCTTCTTTTTTCGTTTGCTTCGTGACCTACTCTTGGGTGGCCGCCGCACGCGGAACGGCCCGTCGGTGGCCATGCGGTCGAGCACTTCCTCCGGGTCGAGCCCCATCTCGCTGCACGCGCGGACGAATATGCCGAACAGCTCCCCCGGCGACACGTCCGGGTGAGGATCGAAGTCGGGGCCGAAGAAACCGCTCGGCATCGGACCGGCGAACGGGTTATCCTCGTCATCCTCGTCGTCGTCAACGTCGCAGTAGTCCTCGAAAGGCTCCAGCCCCACTTCTCCCAGGAACGTGAGCTTCCTCTTGGCCCGTTCGACGACGGCGGCGGTGCCCGGCTCGTTCGAGCTCTTCGCCAGCTCCAAGGCCGCCTGGAAGCATTTTTGCGCGTAGGGGCGGTTGCACATGGCGGGGCCCTTGGCGATCTCCAACTCGCCCGCCATCACGTGAAACGCCGGTTCTTGGGGAAACTTCTTGAGGCCCTTGCGAACGAGTTTTCCGAGCAGCCGGACATCGCCGGAGAATTCGGCCTGCTCGGCGAGGGTCTCCAAGAAAGTGCAAACGTTGCGCAGGTCGCCGGCCGCCCACTTCACGTGGGAACAGCGGCGCACATAGGCCAGCAGATGCTTCACGTGATCCCGCCGGCCCGAATAATCGACCTCCACGACCAGATAAGCCGTCAGGGCCATCGACATCAGGCCGGCGGTTTGGCTGCAACACCTCTTCTTCAAGGCGGCCTCCCATTGGCGCTGGAAGCCGCTTCGGGCCGTGCGCGACAGATCGTAGCGGATCGCCTCGACGGCCAGAACGAGCAAGGCCGGGGTCGGCTCGGCAGCTTGGCTTTGCGCCTGCTCGGCAAGCTGTTCACCGAGTGCGAAGTCCCGTGCTCTGAGCTCGAAGATCGCTTTGCGGGCGAGCAGATGGTAGGCGTCCCGCGCCGAGGGGTTCAGCTTATCGGCCGCCTCGAACTCCGCGCGGCCTTCTTCCCACTCGTTCCGGAGGGCGTAATGGCGAGCCGAGCCGACGTGAGCCGACCACAACAGTCCGGCAATCACCTTGTTCGCCGGCTTGAGCCGATGAGCCTGCCGCGCATACTCCCCGGCCCGCAAGGGCTCGTCCCGCCGGACGTGGTGCTGGGCGAGGAACAATAGCGCGTCGAGGTTTTCCGGGAAATGCTCCAGCAACCGGCGGAAAGTTTCCGCCGCTTTCTCCGGCTCTTTCCAGTCAATCTGGGCAGCGGCAAGGGCTTCGTAAGCGGACAAGAGGTTCGGGGCCCACCGAAGGGCGTTGTCAAAGTACTCAGTCGCCCGAGCCTCTAACTCGTCCGGTGGGGTCTCGCTCCATCCAAACGGGCGAGAGGCCGCTTCACGCTCTCGCACGAAAGAAAGGCCGATTCGCTCCCAGACCAACGCCTGGGCCAAAGACGCTTCGGCCTCCGACAGGCACTCCATCGCCGCCAAGTCGTCGAGGTAGCAAAGCCAACACTTTTCCGCCTCGCGTACGTCGTGGTTTTCCGGGTGTTCCCAGAGGATTGCCCGGGCCCGGTTCCAATGCGGGTCCATCGGCAGCGGGTCGGCCACGGAAGCCAAATCGTCCATCCGAGAACGTGAACCCTTGCGAAGGATTGCGGAGTAGAGGACTCCCGCGATCCGCCCGAGCAGGTCGGGGTTCAGCCGGCGAAGCGGCTCTCGCGATTTACAGAGACTCCCAAGCGCGTTCTTCCAACGATCGGCGGCAAGGTGGGTCCGCAGGTCGTACAGGTGGGTCAAGATCGGCCCGCCCAGCACGTGCGCCGCGATCTTGCCGATCCCGCCTTTCACGTGGCGGTCGTTCCGATCTGCCGAAGCAGGATCCGCCAGCACCCGAAGGGGGGCGGTGATTTGCGCGGCGAAGCGGGCGGGGTCGAGCCGGTCCCAATTAGCAAGCGTCTCGGGTCCGTCTTGCCGGTAGTAGGCAGCCAGGCCGCGGATAAAGTACTTCCAGTCGGCAAAGGGCGAATTGCGGCCGACGTCTTTCAGCCGGGCGAAGACTTCCGACTCGTCGCCGCTTTCCAACGCTCTCAGCACGGCCCGAATCGTCTGCGCGCCCTCGCGGATCCCCGCCAGGGAAGCCGAGGCCTCCTCGGGCCTGACGACGGCGTGGTCGGCCGCCGACGCCAACAACGGCGAGTCGGCATCGATGTCGGGTCTCGACTGGCCGGCGCCACTCCTGTCGAACATTCCCACGGCGATCAATAGCTGCGGCAACTCCTCCTTGACCGACGGCTCGGTTACGCCGAGGTCCAAAAGGGTCTCCAGAACCGACCGGCATTCGTCGCGCATGCCGAGTCGGTGAAGCTCCCGGGCTCTGGCCAGACAGGCCCGCTGGAAGAACCGGCCGTGCTCGTCGCTCGGCTCCTGACGGTAGCAGAGTTTTGCGTTCTTCAGCGCCTGTTTGAAGTCGCGCTTGGAGAAAGACCGTTGCGCTTGCTGGAACAAGTCCGAAACGGGATGCCGCTTCTTGCGTCTCTTGCTTTTGGTGGCCATTGCGAACTTCCGTGTCTCGACCTTCGAGCCGGTTCAACTCCGTGGCAACAGAGGCGGGACTCCCGGGAACGCTTCACCCGAAGCTCTCTCCGTACACCGCCAACCGACAATTCTAACGAATACCGTCGAGCGTAAAAGTCCAACTCCCGAGATTCTTTTCGGACACCGCCCCGAGTGCCGCCGTTCTCTGCGACTTTGTCTTGTGCGTCCACGCCCCTCATTGTCGGTGTGGCGGGCGACCGCTAAAATATGGGCTTTGCACAAGGCATTCCCCTCGGTAGGTGGGAAGCATGAAGGGACCGCGGAATCTGGTTGTTGCCCAAAGCGGCGGGCCGACCCACGTAATCAACAGCAGCCTCCGTGGGGTCATCGAGGCCGCCCGGGATTGGGACCAGATCGGCACCGTTTACGGGGCCCGGCACGGGATCGAGGGGGTTTTGAAGGAGGAACTGCTCGATCTGACGGCCCAGCCGGCCGAAGAGGTGGCCTTGCTGCGGTACACCCCGGTGGCCGGGTCGATCGGCACCTGCCGGTACAAGCTGAAGCCAAAGCAGCGGGCCGACTTCGAGCGGGTGATCGACGTGTTCCGCACCCACCAGGTCGGCTACTTCCTCTACAACGGCGGCAACGACTCGATGGACACCGCCGAGAAGATCGCCCAGCTCGCTCGCGAGAAGGGCCTCGATCTGGTCGCCGTGGGCATCCCGAAGACGATCGACAACGACGTGGGCGACAGCCAGTTCAAGCTGATCGACCACACGCCGGGCTACGGCTCGGTGGCCAAGTATTGGCTGCACGCGGTCGAGGGGGCGAACCAGGAAAACGCCGGTTCTTGCCCGGCCGATCCGGTGCTGGTAATGCAGGCGATGGGCCGCAAAATCGGCTTCATCCCCGCGGCCGCCCGACTGGCCGACCCAAATCGTGAAATGCCGCTGTTGATCTACCTGGCCGAGACCGGCTTGGGCCCCGAGCAGTTGGCCGACCAGGTGAGCGACCAGTTACGCCGCTCGGGCCGGTGCCTCGTGGTCGTCAGCGAGGGATACGACGTCAGCAGCTTGCCCGAGATGAAGATCCTCGAATTGCCCGAGGTGAAAGAGTTGCTGAAAACGGTCAAAGACGACTTCGGGCACGTTTCCTACGGCTCGGGCCTGTTGAGCGTCGCCGCGGTGCTGGTGAACTATTTGAACCGGGTCGGCTTGCCCACCAAGGGGGCCGCCCGGGGGAACGTCGCCGGGACCGATCAGCGGCACTCGATGGCCTACGCCTCCCCGGTCGACCTGGACGAGGCCTACTCGGTCGGGCAGAAGGCCGTCGAGCTGGCGGCCCGGGGCGAGGGGGGCTACATGTCCACCATCCTCCGCAACCCGGGGCCGATCTACAGCGTGCGATACGACAAGGTTCCGCTGGAAGACGTGGCCAACAGCGAGCGATCGTTCCCCGCCGAATGGATCGCCGAGAACGGATGCGACGTGACCGACGATTTCGTCCGCTACGCCCGGCCCCTGGTGGGCGACGACATGATCAGCCTTCCCATGATCGACGGCCGGCGGCGGATGACGCGTTTCGAGCCGATCTACGCCGACAAGAAGCTGCCTGAGTACGTCCCGGAGGCGGAACGCAAGTAATCCCTCCGGCGCCGCGGGCGCGAATGTCCTTTGAATCGCCAGAGAGGTTGACCGAGCGAACATGCTTAATTTCACCCCCCAACACGATTACCTGGTAGGCGTCGATTCCGACGGCTGCGCGTTCGACACCATGGAGCTGAAGCACAAGGAGTGTTTCATTCCCAACACGGTGAATTACTGGAATCTCCAGGGCGCGAGCAAGTACGCCCGGGAAGCGGCGGAGTTCGTGAACCTCTATTCCAAGAGCCGCGGGGTCAATCGGTTTCCGGCGCTGGTCGAAACGCTCGAGTGGCTCCAGAAACGGCCCGAGGTGAAGGCCCGGGGCATAAAGATCGAGATCCCCCAAAGCCTGCGGGACTGGATCAAGCGGGAGAAGAAGCTGGGGAACCCGGCCCTAAAGCGGGCCGTGGAAGAGACCGGCGACGCCGACCTGAAGCTCGCGCTCGCTTGGTCCACGGCGGTCAACGAGGCGGTGACCGCGATCGTGCGCGGGGTGCCGCCGTTTCCCTTCGTCCGCGAGAGCCTTCAGAAGCTGAGCAAGAAGGCTGATATCCTCGTCGTCTCCGCCACGCCCCAGGAGGCCCTCGAGCGGGAATGGGCCGAGCACGACCTGAGCCAATGCGTGATAGCCATCTGCGGCCAGGAACTCGGCACGAAGAAGGAGTTCCTCCAGACGGCCTCAAAATACCCGGCCGGGCAAACCCTGATGATCGGCGACGCCCCCGGCGATCACGAGGCGGCCCGGGCCAACGACGCGCTGTTCTTCCCCGTCAATCCCGGCGCGGAGGAGGCGAGCTGGCGGCGCTTCCACGAGGAAGCCATCGACCGGTTCTTCTCCGGCGCGTTCGCCGGCAAGTACCAGGATGAGCTATTGGCCGAGTTCGACAGCTACCTGCCGGCAACCCCCCCTTGGCCGGTGGAGGAATAAGGGGTCGCTGTTGAGTTCCAAGTAGATATCCTGGTTCCCACGCTTTGCGTGGGAACCAACCTATCCGACGCTTTGCGTCGGCCCCGTGCAGATTCCGACGACGCGAAGCGTCGCAAGCGTGCGTTCCCACGCAGAGCGTGGGAACGAGGCAACCAGAGAACCTGAACAACCCTATCAACACACTCCAAAACTACCAGACGGATCAAACCATGCCCGACAAATGCGACATCGGCTTAATGGGGCTGGCCGTGATGGGCCAGAACCTGGTCTTGAACATGGAAGACCACGGCTTCAGCGTGGCCGTGCACAACCGGACGACCGCCAAGATCGACGATTTTGTCAACTCCGAAGAGGCCCGGGGCAAGCGGATCACGCCCTGCTATTCGCTCGAAGAGCTGGCCGAGAACCTGGCCCCTCCCCGCAAAGTGATGCTGATGGTCAAGGCCGGCGACGCCGTGCCCGCGCTTGAGGACGTCTTGTACCCCGATGCCTCCGCCACCGACGCCGTGATCGACCGCTTGTGCAAGATTCTCTCCCCGGGCGACGTGATCATCGACGGCGGCAACACCCCTTTCCGCGATACGGAACGGCGGACCCGGTACGTGGAGTCACAGGGCCTCTTGTACGTGGGCACGGGTGTTTCGGGCGGGGAAGAGGGGGCCCGGTTCGGCCCCAGCATCATGCCCGGCGGAAGCCCGAAGGCCTGGCCCCTGGTCCGGCCGATCTTCCAGGCGATTTCGGCCAAGGTCGGTCCCAGCGACGACATCCCCTGTTGCGAATGGATTGGGCCGCGCGGGGCCGGCCATTACGTCAAGATGGTCCACAACGGGATCGAGTACGGCGACATGCAGTTGATCTGCGAAGCCTACTGGATGCTCAAGCACGCGCTCTCCCTGTCGAACGAGGAGCTGTACGACGTCTTCGCCGAGTGGTACCGGGGCGAGCTGAACAGCTACCTTGTCGAGATTACCCGGGATATCTTCAGCGTCAAAGACGACGAAACCGGCCGGGACCTGGTCGATTTGATCCTCGATACGGCCGGGGCCAAGGGCACGGGCAAGTGGATGAGCCAGTTGGCCCTCGACCTGGGCGTACCCAGCACGCTGGTGACCGAGGCCGTCTACGCCCGATCGCTTTCGGCGCTGAAGGACGCCCGCGTGCGGGCGAGCAAGATTCTCACCGGGCCCTCGGGCACGTACGGCGGCGACCGCAACGAGTTCATCGAGCAGGTGCGCCAAGCGCTCTACGCCTCGAAGATTTCGAGCTACGCCCAGGGGTTTGTGCAGCTTCGGGCGGCGGCGGCCCAGTACGATTGGCCGCTTGATTTCGGGGCGATCAGCCTCTTGTGGCGGGGCGGCTGCATCATCCGGGCGGTCTTTCTGGAGCGGATCAAGGAGGCGTTCGACGCCGAGCCCGATCTGGAAAACCTCCTCTTGGCTCCCTATTTCCGCGAAGCGGTCGACAAGGCCCAGCCCGCCTGGCGAAACGTTCTCACCACGGCGGTTAACCTGGGGGTCCCCGTCCCGGCGTTCGCCACGGCCTTGGCTTATTACGACGGTTTTCGCTCCGAGCGGCTTCCGGCGAACTTGTTGCAGGCGATGCGCGATTACTTCGGGGCGCACACGTACCGCCGTGTCGACAAGCCCAAGGCCAAAGAGCCCTTCCATACCGATTGGATTCGCAAGCGCAAGCCGCCGGAGTAGGCATGTCTCACTCGATCGTCATTTTCGGCGCTTCGGGCGACTTGACCCTCAGGAAGCTTGTGCCCGCCCTGTACGAGTTGCACCGCAAGGCGCGTCTTTCGGGGCCGATAAGAATCGTCGGTTTCTCCCGCACCCCGTTCACCCACGACGCATGGCGCCAATCGCTGGCCGAGTCGACGGCACGGTTCGTGGGCAAGACGTTCGATCCTTCGGCTTGGGAGGCGTTCGCCCCGGCGATCCATTACCATCCCGGCGATATCGAAAACGCCGACGACGTCCGCGCCCTGGGCAATCTTCTCGACGAGTTGGAGGGCGGCAACGAGGCCACGCGCGTCTACTACCTGGCCACGGCGCCTCGTTTCTACGAGCCGGCTATCGCGCATCTGGGAGCGACCGGCCTGGCCGAGCAGACGGGCAGCCCTCGCCGGGTGGTGATCGAAAAGCCCTTCGGCGCCGACCTGGCCAGCGCGCGCCAGCTCAACGAAGCGGTCCACCGCGTCTTTGCCGAGAGCCAGGTGTATCGGATCGATCATTACCTGGGCAAGGAGACGGTGCAGAACGTGCTCGTCTTCCGCTTCGCCAACGCGATCTTCGAGCCGGTCTGGAACCGCAACTACGTCGACCACGTGCAAATCACCGCCGCCGAAGAGGAAACCATCGGGCACCGCGGCAGCTACTACGATTCGGCCGGCGTGCTGCGCGACATGTTCCAAAACCACCTCCTGCAACTCCTGGCCCTTTCGGCCATGGAGGCCCCGGCCCGGTTTGAGGCGGGTGCGGTCCGCGACGAGAAGGTGAAAGTGCTCCGTGCGAT
>JBDRTC010000894.1:0-2466 GCA_043824335.1 Planctomycetota bacterium
GCATGTGGGACAGCGCGGAGACCAGCACGTCCGAATGCGTCGTGACAACCAATTGCGTTCTCTCCGATGCCTCGACCAACAGTTCCGCCAGCCGCGGCAATGCGTCCGGATGAAGCGCAACTTCCGGGTCTTCGATGCACACGAGCCGCGGGGGTGCAGGATGGCAGAGGATCGTTAACAGGAAAAGGTATCGCAAGGTCCCGTCGGAAAGACGCGCGGAGGGAGTCGCGAAGTATCCTTCTTGGAAGAACGTCTCTACTGTGTTTGCGACGAACCTCTGGCTGATCTCTTCGACGTACGGATAGAAGCGCCGCAGTTCATCAAGTATTCGCCTTTTCACGGGCAACTGATTCAGAAGGTCATTTAGGACCATTCCGAGGTTTCGGCCGTCCTCCATCGGGAAACCGGAAGGCTGATCTGCTCCCAGAGGACCCAAGAGAGCGGAGCGGGGGCCCAGTTGGCAAATGCGGAAGAGGCGCACCTTCGAAAACTCATCAGCCAGGTATCCAAGTTCCGGATATCGGTCGGGATCGGTCCGCTGTGCCAGGATCGACTTGCTCGGATGCAGGTCTCGGCGTCCCAAATGCCGCTCACTTCTCCCTGCGCACATGCCCACGGGGGCATCCTCGTTCTCACGCACCTTCAGAACGGCGCTGCCTCGGTCGTAGCTGTAGAAGCAGCAGGGAGCTTCGCCGTCCGATTCGGTGGGACGCTCGTTTTCGACGGCCTCCTTCAGCAACTCCAGCCCTTGAGCCACCCGAACCAGTTGGAAACTGTAGCGGAGCGGCATCGGGCCCTGCGGGTACGAGACTGTGGTCTCGACTTGCAGATCGACCGGCGGCGACGCCCCGCCCCCCTTCCAGGGCCACTCCGGCATTCCCCCGCCACCACGGATCGGAGCGCCAATGTCCGACGGGGCGGCTTGGAGCAGCGAAATCGCATGAATAAAGTTGGACTTCCCCGATCCATTCGGGCCGATCAGCACGTTCAGAGGCTCAAGTTCGATCTCTTCGGCGTTGGGGCCGTACGACAAGAAGTTCGTCAGCCGGAGCGTGCGGAGGAGTCGAGTTCCTTCCATTGTCGTCAGTCTCACTTAGCTTCGCGTCAGCTTGCGGAAGCGTTGGCTTAGGTCGCGGGTGATGGGGCCGGGCGTGCCGTCGCCGATGGCGCGGCCGTCGACTTTGACGACGGAGATGACCTCGGCCGCCGTGCCGGTCAGAAAACATTCGTCGGCGATGTAGACGTCGTGCCTGGTGAGCGAGACTTCAGAGACCTCGATTCCGGCCTCTTCGGCCAGCTCGATGACCACCGCACGGGTGATGCCTTCCAGAATCCCCGCGTCGGTCGGCGGCGTGAGCAGGTTTCCGCCGCGCACGAGAAAGAGGTTGTCGGTCGTGCACTCGGCCACCTCGCCCTTGTGGTTGAGCATTAACGCCTCGACGCAGCCGGCCTGCTTGCCTTCGATCTTGGCCAGGATGTTGTTCAAGTAGTTGAGCGACTTGACCCGCGGGCTGACCGCGGCCGGGTGGTTCCGCATCGTGCTCGCGGTGACGATCTCCAGGCCTTTCTCGTAGAGTTCTTGGGGAAACAGGACGATCCGGTCGGCGATGATGATCACCTGGGGCCGTTTGCACAGGTCGGGATCGAGCCCCAAATCCCCGCAGCCGCGGGTGACGATCACGCGGACGTAACCTTCCTCGACGCCGTTGACCGCGAGCGTTTCCTCGATGGCCTTGCCCATCTGGGCCTTCGTGATGGGGATTTCCAGCCGGATGGCCTTGGCCGAGTTCCAGAGGCGATCCACGTGCTCCTGGAGCCGGAACACGTTGCCGGCGTAGCTGCGGATGCCCTCGAAAACGCCGTCGCCGTACAACAGCCCGTGGTCGTAGACGCTGATCGAGGCGTCTTCCTTGTCGACGAGCTTTCCGTTGATGTAGACCTTCAGAGACATGGCACTCCAGGCAACTTTGGGAGGAATTTGACGCTAGCGGTACCGCAAATCAGCCCGTTCTTAATACGACTGCTGAAAGCTGACTGCTGATTGCTCTCGGGCTCACACGTCTTCGATCCGGCCTTCCACCAAACGGACCACCCGGTCGGCCCGGTCGGCCACGGCCTGATCGTGAGTCACCATGACTATAGTGAGGTTCTCGTCGCGGTTCAAGGAGCCGAGGATCTTTAGGATCTCCTTGCCCGTTGAGCTGTCGAGGTTTCCGGTGGGCTCGTCGGCCAGGAGGAGCTGGGGACCGGTCACCAGGGCCCGGGCGATGGCCGCCCGCTGCATCTCGCCACCGGAAAGCTCCCGGGGCTTGTGTTTCAGGCGGTGCCCCAGCCCGACCGTTTCGAGCAGCCGGGTGGCGTCGGCCTGCAATTCCCGCCGATGGCGGAGGAACCCCAGAATGCTCCGGCCGATCATCAGCGGGGCCAAGACGTTTTCCAGAGTGGTCAGCTCGGGCAAGAGGTGGT
>JBDRTC010000895.1:0-5180 GCA_043824335.1 Planctomycetota bacterium
CGGTCTCGTGTCACTCAAGTTTCTGGGTGGCACTGGCGTCTCGCCAGTGCCAAAGGCCAAGCACTGGCGTGACGCCAGTGCCACCCAACTGACGAGTTCAAGCGTCGTGGACTGCTCGACGCCGTCCTGCAAAGCGGACACTTGGGATGAGAATCGCACTGGTTCACGACTGGCTCACGGGGATGCGGGGCGGCGAAAAATGCCTCGATGTGCTCTGCCGCCGGTTCCCCGAGGCCCAATTGTTCACGCTCCTGCACGTCGCCGGGAGCACGTCGCCGGCGATCGAACGGATGCAGATCACCACCAGCTTTCTGCAGCGGCTCCCTGGCGTCCGACGGCACTACCGCTACCTCTTGCCCCTGATGCCCGCGGCGGTCGAGCGGCTCTTGGTAAAGAAGATTCCCGGCGGCGTCGACCTGGTGGTCAGCTTCAGTCACGCGGTGGCCAAGAGCGTGGAGCCACCGCCGGGCGTGCCGCACGTCTGTTATTGCTTTACGCCGATGCGCTACGCCTGGCACCGCCGGGCCGACTACGCGCTGGCCGCCGGCCGTTTTCGGAACGCGCCGGTTAGCGCGGTCCGCAACGTGCTCTTGGACTGGATCCGCCAATGGGACCACGACACGAGCGATCGCGTGACCCACTTCGTGGCCGCAAGCCGCACCGTTGCCCAACGGATCGCCGAGAGCTACGGCCGGCCCAGCCGGGTGATCTATCCGCCGGTCGACACGCAGTTCTACACCCCCGCCAATGAGCCCCGCAACGATGTGTATCTCTGCCTGTCGGCGCTGGTGCCGTATAAGCGGATTGACTTGGCGATCGAAGCCTGCAACCGGCTTCGGCGACGCCTCGTGGTGATCGGCTCCGGGCCGGAAAGGCGACGCCTGGATCGATTGGCCGGTCCGACCATCGAGCTTCTCGGCTGGGTGCCGGGCGATGAGATTCGCGACCATCTCCGCCGTGCCCGGGCGCTGCTCTTCCCCGGCAACGAAGACTTCGGCATCGTGCCGGTCGAGGCCCAGGCGTGCGGCACGCCCGTCGTGGCGTTCGGCCAAGGCGGGGCCACCGAAACGGTCCTCCCCGCCGACGAATCCCACCAAGGCACGGGCCTCTTCTTCGACGAGCAGACACCCGAGTCGCTCGCCCAAGCCATCCAACGCTTCGAGGCCCATCCCGACTGGTTCGACCCCCAACTCGCCCGACAGCAGGCCGAGCGATTCGCCGCGGACCGATTCGAGCGAGAGTTGATCGGGTATCTGGAAGAAGTGACCGCTTCGACCGGGGCGGTCAGAACGTAGCCGCCGAGCGTTATGCCGCCGGAGGAGCCTGATCACTTGGATTGACGCAGTTGGCTCCTTTTCCGAATCAGACTATAATGGCAAGTAGTGTCCGGCAAAGTCGGGTTTCCGGGACATACAACACGTGACACCCGCTTCCGTCACATCACAGAACGCCCGCAAGGGAGAGACCGTATGAGTACGATCGCTCGACTGTCGCTCGCTCAGTACGACCGCATGGTCGAGACTGGCGTGTTCGACCAGGGGAAAGGGCGCCGTCTGGAATTCATCCAAGGGGAGATTCGCGAAATGGCTCCGATCGGTTCTCTGCACGAAGAGGTCGTTGATCGATTGGGCACTTGGAGCATCCGCAATCTTCCGGAGGAGAAAGTCCGGGTGCGCGTGCAGAACTCGATCGGGCTGCCGGAGATCGAGAGCGTTCCGCAGCCGGACCTCGCCTGGGTCGTCAAGCGCGACTACGCGCAGGGCCGGCCCGTGGCTTCCGACGTGCTGCTGGTGATCGAAGTGGCCGAAAGCAGCCTGGCCTACGACTGCGGCGAGAAGGCCGATCTGTACGCGGCCGCCGGCATCACGGACTATTGGGTCGTCAACCTCCCCGACCGCTCCATCGAGGTTCGCCGCGATTCCGGCACCGGCCGCTACCGCAGTCTTCAAACTTACACCGGCGACGACGAAGTCCGCCCGCTGGCCATGCCGGAAATCGCCATTCGGCCGTCGGCGCTGTGGGGAAGTTGAATTTCGATCGGCCGGATATCTCGTGGCAGGGCGACCAATGGGCCGTTCGCGGGGCCTCTCGTGGTTAACTTGTTCCCAAGCTCCGCTTGGGAACATCTCCTGCACAGCATTACTTTTCCCCCTTTGGCGAGGCGGCGCCACAGAAGTTGGCGGAAGTGAGTGCGGAAGTGAGTGCAGTACCAAGCAGAGCTTGGGACCGAGGGAAAGTTCCTTCGCATCTTCTCTTGTCCTGGTCCCCATGTTTCGTCGTCAGCCATGTGCTCACACTTTCACCGACGTCAATCTCACAGAGTTGCTGCCCATCACGTCAAGAGCTTGTTGAACGGCGTCCCTGAACTTGCATAGTGAATCCAGTTCCTTGCACACCTTGTTGAAGTCGGATTCGTCCATCTCGACAGTGTATATGTTCCCATCTGGTTTCCCGGGCGGGCTGCTTTTCCTAAGACACTCCCTGCATTCTCGAAAGCGCCGATACGCACATATGCCTTCTCTCAGCATGCAACGTTCGGACGGCACGAGCTCGATATTGTGGGTAGTGTCTTGCCCGCACCTCTCGCAATACCAGGTTTGGTTCTGATTCGGTCCACGTTGCATCATGCTTACCTCCGGTCGGTTTGTTCTGACAAGTGCGGCTCACCCCAAGTATAGTTTACGCCAGCTTGGTTGACGCGGTCAGACTCTAGGTATTCAGTTTGGAGGTTTGGGCCAGTCCGCCAAAACTGAGTATTTACAGTCCGACCCCATCAGCGGCCCCATCAGCACATCAGCATCCCTGCGCGGGTCGGTTCTTCGTGCAGTGGTCAATCATATCTTCTCATCCACGTCGTAAATCTTCGCGTCACCATTCAGACGTACTTCCCAGAGTTTGACGATGGGCTGCCCGCCTTTCGTGCTGGATTCAATGCGAACTGTGACTTCCGCAAAGCTCCCGATGACCTGGGTATCCACAATCTCCCACGAGCGAACCGCGTAGAACATATCCGGAGAGGTCGCCCAGTATTCGCGCCCGCTTCTGCCTTTCTGTTGTTCTGCGAGCCATGCGTTGACGGTCGCTTTGGGTGATTTCGCCCATAACCCTTCTTCACATACTCTCGGTATGCCGAGAAAGGCTACGAAGCTGGCAACGGCGACCGCTACGAAGATAAGGAAACTTCCGGTCTGGGTGTGGTTGTATGGGCTGTAAGCCATGAGAGTTTCTCCCGATAGGTTGCAACAAAAAAGGGAACGCCGAACCAAGGCCGCTCCCGAGACCCCTGCGACAGGGCACGAGTGAACAGCACAAGGCCGGCGCTCCATACGGGAGCGCGGCACAAGCACTGCCTCACTCGTTCAAGGGCCCGAAGGCCCAGGTTGGCGATTTCTGGGGAAGCAGGTAGCTTGACGCTCGCACGTCAATTCAAATGGTCAGTAGAACCCTATCATGGAAATGCCGGGTAGGCAAAGGCCCCTCCCAAGCGTTGTAATCCAGATATTTGCGAATTGTCCTTCTGAACTCCTTGACGACTCGGAGACAAGGATTCCCGAATCTCGGAAGCCTTCAATCGGCACCGTCCGAATTCCGTCGCCATAGAGCACCTTGGGGTCAGAGCGCCGTTAGTCGTTTGGGGTCGGCGCGGGACCAGCGTCGTCCTCACGAGGAAAACCTCAGCTTCAGCACGTACGCCTCCCAGTCCTTCTTGAACGCGTCCATCTGATTGCGGCCGAGGGTTTCTTTGAGGGTTTCTTTGAGAGTTTCGTAGCCGGTGGGGTCTTTGGCGCGGTTGGCGTGGAAGCGGTGATAGAACTTCCGCAAGAGGCCGTGCTCTTGGAGGTAGTAGCACAAGTATCGCGCCTGGGCGTAGTTGGTGCCGCGGTCCTCTTCGTAAAACTGGTGGTCGGTCGTGGAGCAGAGGGTTTTGAAGGAGGGGACCCGGCCGTCGCGGATCGCCTCCTGGAGTCCCCCGAGGCGCCAGTTGGTCAATCCGTTGATGCGGCCGTCAACCTCGCCCGACTGCTCGTAGAGCGAGCCGAGCCCCTCGTTGAGCCAGGCCGGACACCCAGGGAAGTTGGCGGCCATAAAGGGGTGTACGATCTCGTGCACAAGCGTGCCACCGCCCGTGGCGATGTTCATCACCAGCGCTCGGTTCGCGCCGGAGTAGTATCCGAACGGAGTGGTCGGCCGGTCGCGAAAGACTTCCCACGTGTGCTTTTCGTAGCTCGCCTTGTCTCGGAAGAGCCAGATGTCGAGGATCTCGGCGGGGTCTTTTGGGAAGTAGGCCTCCTTGAGCTTGTCGGCCGCCCACTTGATCGTGCCTTCGGCCCGCTGGCGCACCCTGGCGGGCGATTCATCTGAGACAACGACGAAGGGAGGCTGGATCACCACGGTGAACTCGGGCCCCGGGATCTTGGGCTTCAGCTTCATCATGTGCTGGGCGTAATCGGCGGCCGTGAACGTAGTGGCCGCCGTGCCGGCTTTGAGCGACCCCGGCTCAAGGCGGAAGAGGATCACGGTCCACTGCCGGGCGTCGTACTCGAGCGGCCAGAGCCTGAGGAAGGTCGCCCGGTCCATTTGCCGGTACGCTCCGTCCGGTTCGGCCGGCTCGTGGTAGATCACCTCGTCGGAGGCTGCGTCGAAACCGAGGACCAGCCGAAAATGCTCCGTGGTGTCGGGCCGTTGGTCGTATCGGGTGCAGACGATCGACGGGATGCCGGCAACCAGGTCGGCGTGGAGCTTCCCCCACAGCGATTCCAGCGATTCGTCGGCCCTCGCGGCGGGGATCTTGTGCCACACCGGCCCGACCTTGAAGCCGACGTTCGCCAGGGCCACGGCCAACTCCTTCGTATAGCAGCCCCGGGCCAACATCGGGTCGAGGCCCGACTCGTCGAACACGTAGTCCTGGTCGACCGGCCGGCCGAGCTTCCGGAGGATCATCGCCGCACAGGCCTCGCCGCAAAAGTCGGGCTTCTGGCAGACGTGGGGAACGTCGCGGATCAACACGTCTTGGTATCGGGCCGTGGAAGCTTGATTGGCCTCCTTCGTTTCGCCGGTTGCGTCGTGCTCTCCAACCGCCGGGGTCCGCAGGCCCGCGGCCAGCGCAATGATCGCCGAGACAGCCAGGGCCACGAGCATGAGTCTTCGATATCGCATGGTCAGGCCGCCCAAGGACCGGA
>JBDRTC010000896.1:0-2050 GCA_043824335.1 Planctomycetota bacterium
GAGCGCCCGGCTCACGGTCGACGTGAAGAACAAGAAGCTGGTTGCCTGGGGTACGCCCGAGGAACAGGCGATCATCCGCAAGGCGGTCGAGAGTCTTCTACAAAGAGGCCGCGGCGGCGGCACGGCGGAGACCACGCCGCGTTTGGAAGTTTATCGTTTGAGGAAGGCGGACCCTGCCGCCACTTTGACGCTGCTTCAGTCCCTCGTGCCGGACGCCCAACTGAGCGTCGATACGCAAACCAAGAGCCTCGCGGCCCTGGCCGTGCCGGCCGATCACAAGACGATCAAGTCGACCGTGGAAAAGGTCGAGGCGGAAGGGCCCGCCGAAGACCAGCCGCGGTTCGAGACCTACCCAATCCACGGGGCCGACGTGGCAACCGGAGGAGCCACGTTCCTCTCGGCCTTGCAGCCCTTGGTGCCCAGCGCCCGGCTGACGATCGACGTCAAGAACCGGCAGCTCGTTGCCTGGGGTACGCCCGAGGAGCAGGCGATCATCCGCAAGGCGGTCGAGAGTCTTCTACAAAGAGGCCGCGGCGGCGGCATGGCCGAGACCACGCCGCAATTGGAGGTCTATCACCTGACCAAGGCCGATCCGACTTCCACTCTCACGCTGCTCCAAAGCCTGGTACCCGACGCACAACTGAGCCTCGACCCGCAAACCAACAGCCTGGTCGCCCTGGCCATTGCGTCCGACCAGCAGACGATCAAGGCGACGCTGGATCAACTACAGCCGGAGAAGCTGGGGCCCGACAGCCCCGTGTTGCGTTTTCATCCTTTGATCGAAAAACCCTCGGAGAACCTGGTCGCGGTGCTCCAGGAGCTGGCCCCCAAGGCGCAGGTCACGCTCGACGCCGAGAACGATCGCGTGATGGCCGTGGCCACCCCGGCGGATCACGAGATCATCAAGTCGACGATCGAGGAGTACGAGGCCGGCACGCCGCCGGACGAGCCGAACCGGCTGATCGTCTACTCGGTCACGGCGCGAGAGCGCAAGCGGTTCGAGGCGCTCTTGCCCACGCTCTCGCAGGAGTTGCCCGGCGCAGAGATCATCGGCGAAGCGGAGCCCGGCGAGATGGCCGTCTGGGCCAAGCCGACCCAGCATCTCGTGATCGCCGGCATCGTCGAAGAGCTTAAGGGCGGGGCGCCCGGCGACGGGCAGTTCCGTTTGGCCGTGTATCCGATCAAGTCGGCCGCTCCCCAGAGCGTGCTCACCGTGCTCCAGAAGCTCTTCCCGGGGACCGAGTTCGTCCTCGACGAAAAGACGAAGCGGCTTATGGTCTGGACCAGCCCCGGGGAGCAGGAAAAGATCAAGTCGGCCCTCGACGAGATGGACTCGGGCGTGCCCGGCGAGCTTCAGGAAGAACTCGTTGTCTATCCGGTGCCCGACCTCGACCCGCAGATCGCGGTCCAGATGCTCCAGGCGCTGGTGACGGACGTCCAGTTCTCGACCGACACGACCGCCGGCACGATCCTCGCCTGGGGACGCAAGTCGGACCACGCAATCATCGCCAAGACCCTCCAGCAGATGTCGGAAAAGGGCCCGCCCGCGATGGCGCCCACGGCGGTCGTCTACACCATGGAGTCGATCACGCCGACCAGCGCGATGCAGATCCTGGCGTTGGCCGTCCCCAAGGCCAAGCTCACGCCCGGGCCCGGCGCCGATCAGTTCGTTGCCTGGGCGCGACCGCAGGATCATCAGGTGATCCAGAGCACGCTGGAAAACATCGACGTCGACACTCCCGAGGCGTAGGGCGCCCGAGCGGTGATCTACACGCTCGAGGGCATGAGCCCGACCGCGGCTTCCTACGCGATGAGCTTCTTGACCACCGCGGTTCCCACCGCCCGATTCACGCCCGGCGCCCAGCCGGGCCAGTTGGTCGCCTGGGCGACGCCGAAGGTCCATGAAGAGATCGCCAACCTGGTGGACCAGCTCACCCAAGAAGAATCGCCGGAAAAGGCCCCGAAAGTCGTCGTCTACACGCTCAAATCGGCCACGGCCACTAGCGCCATGCAGGTGCTCCAGACGGCCGTCCCCCAGGCGAACGTGACG
>JBDRTC010000897.1:0-3825 GCA_043824335.1 Planctomycetota bacterium
GACCGAGGTCGTGCGGGAGCTTGGGACCGAGGTCGTGCGGGAGCTTGGGACCGAGGTTGTGCGGGAGCTTGGGACCGAGGTTGTGCGGGAGCTTGGGACCGAGGTTGTGCGGATTTCCGAGATCACTGCTCCTTCCATCGGCGAGCTGACATTGACCCCGGGCCGGCATTCACTAAAATGTTGCGATTCTTTAGGTTAGACGATCCTGCCTACCCCCGCCCGAGCTGTTGATGTCCGGCGAACCGAACGCTGAAACGGCGAGTGAAGACAGAGGCCGGCTGGAGGCCGCTCGACGTGCCAAGCTGAACAAAATTCAGGAGTTGGGTCTTGATCCCTGGGGCGGTCGATTCGACGGCCACCTGCCGATCGAGCGGATTCGGGCGAGGGTCGATGAGATCGTCGTCGAGCCGACCGGCGATTGCGAGACGGGCCGTCCGCCGGAACAGCACGGGCCGAAGGTCCGCGCCGCGGGCCGCATCATGCTGCGTCAGAAGCGGGGGAAGCTCATTTTCTCGCACATTCAGGATTGGACCGGCCGCATCCAACTCTTCATCGGAAAGAACCAGGTCGACTCCCAGAGCTGGGAGCTTGCCCAACTGCTGGACTTGGGCGACCTGGTGGGCGTCGACGGGGAGTTCAAGCGCACGAGGACCGGGGAGCTGACGATTTTTGCCGAAAAGGTCCACATCCTCGGCAAGTCGCTTGCCCCGCCGCCGGACAAGTGGGGCGGGCTGGTCGACCCCGAGTTGCGTCAGCGGATGCGCTACCTCGACCTGATCCACACCGAGGGGGTCTTGGAGCGGTTCCTGCGGCGAACGAAGATCGTGCAGTCGATCCGCAACACGCTTGCGGCGGAAGGGTTCGTCGAGGTCGAAGGGCCCACGCTCCATTCCGTTGCCGGCGGGGCGGCGGCCCGGCCGTTCGCCACGCATCACAACGCGCTGGATATCCCGCTTTTCCTGCGGATCGCCCTGGAGCTGCACCTGAAGCGGCTCCTGGTGGGCGGAATCGAGCGGGTGTACGAGTTGGGCCGCGTCTACCGCAACGAGGGGATCAGCCCGAGGCACAACCCCGAGTTCACCATGCTCGAGGTCTACCAGGCCTACGGCGACTACCAGACGATGATGGACCTGACCGAGAAGCTGATCGTCGAGGCGATCGGGGCTTCCGGACAGGAACCCAAGCTCCCCTGGGGCGACGCCGAAATCGACTTCACCCCCCCCTTTCCCCGCAAGACTTACGACGAGCTGTTCGCCGAGCACACCGGCACCGCGCCCGACGACCCCGGGCAGGTGAAGGCGTTCGCCGACTCTCACGGCCTGGAGACCTCGGGCAAGCACGCCGACGTGATCAAGAACGAAGTCTTCGAAGCCCACGTGGAAGACCGGCTCACGGGGCCCGTTTTCGTGCTCGACTACCCGGCCTCGATCTGCCCGCTCACCAAGCGAAAGGCCGACGACCCGCGGCTCGCCGAGCGGTTCGAGCTCTTCATCCAAGGCATGGAGGTGGCCAACGCCTACACGGAGCTGAACGACCCGGACCTGCAGGCCGAGTTGTTCAGCAAGCAGTTGGAGGGTTTGGCCGACGAGGACTCGATGGCCAAGATGGACCGCGATTTTCTCCGGGCGCTCGGGTACGGCATGCCGCCGGCCGGCGGGCTGGGAATCGGCATCGACCGGCTCGTGATGCTGTTGACCAACTCGCAGAGCATCCGCGACGTGATCCTCTTCCCGTTACTGCGGCCGGAAGCGGAGTGAAACCGAATCAAGCGGCTTGTTCATGGAGGAACATGCGATGCGAAGTGACGGCCGTGTGCTTGGCGGTCTGAGCGCTTCGGGCGTTCTTCTCGGCGCCGGACCCCGCGGACCGCAGTCCGCGGGCGTTGGCTTCTCTTCCTCTAATCCCTATTCCCTAACCCCTGTCCCCTAACCCCTCCCACTGCCATGTATCAGCTTCTCCTCTGCTGGCGGTATCTCCGCACGCGCTACATCGCGTTGGCGTCGATCATCAGCGTGACGCTCGGCGTGGCCACGATGATCGTGGTCAACAGCGTGATGTCGGGCTTTACGACGGAGATGCAAAACCGCATCCACGGCATACTCTCCGACGTGGTCGTGGAAGCCCGAAGCCTCGATGGCTTCCCCGATCCCGAGTGGCACATGGATCAGATTTACCAGGCGGCCGGCAACTCCATTGAAGGGATGACCCCCACGGTGGTCGCGCCGGCGATGCTCCATTTCCAGGTCGGCGACGAGTGGATTGCCCAGCAGGTCACGGCGATCGGGATCGACCCGGCGACCCACAGCCGAGTGAGCGATTTCGGCAAGTATTTGCAGCACCCGGAGAACCGGGACGGCCAGTTGAGCTTCCTACTGCACCAGGGGGGCTACGATACCCACGACCACCAGGCGGGCGCCGACGCCCCGGAGCGGACCGACATGGCCGCCGCCGGATGGGAGTATCGCAAACGGCTGGCGGAGTTCGAGGCGCTCCGGCGGAAGATGCTCCGAACTGACCAGCCGTACGCCCAGGAGCCGGCCCCGTCTGACGCGGGGACTGAGCAACCCGATGGCGAACGCTCCGCCGCTTCGGACCCGTTCGCCCTTGCCGGAACCGGTCCGGGCGAGGAGACCCACCAGTTCGACCCGGCGCTGGAGCAGCACACGGGGCTGGTGATGGGAATCGCGATGGCCATGAAACGCGTGCCCGTGGAGGGGAACGTCTACGAAGACCGGTTCCTCGTGCTGCCGGGCAACGACGTGAAGCTGACGTATCCCACGGCGGGCCGGCCCCCGAAGGCCGTGAGCACCGACTTCACGATCGTCGACTTCTACGAGAGCAAGATGAGCGAGTACGACTCTTCGTTCGTCTTCGTGCCTGTCCGGACGTTGCAGGAAGACCGGGGGATGTACGACTACGTGGGCGGGGCGAAGCGGTACTTCGTCAACTCGATCCAGATCAAGCTCGCGCCGGGCGTCGACGGAACCGAGGTTCGCAACAAGCTCCGGGCCGTCTTTTCGCCCGACCTCTACGTGGTGAGCACCTGGCGCGACAAGCAGGGGCCGCTGTTGGCCGCCGTGTGGATGGAAACGGCGATTCTGAACGTCCTTTTGTTTTTGATCATCGCCGTGGCCGGGTTCGGAATCCTGGCGATCTTCCTGATGATCGTGGTGGAAAAGACCCGCGACATCGGGATCCTCAAGTCGCTGGGGGCCTCGGGCTGGGGCATCCAGGGGATTTTCTTGACTTACGGACTCTCGCTGGGGCTGGTCGGCTCCGGCGTGGGCATGGTGCTGGGGCTGTTGTTCGTCCATTACATCAACCAGATCGCCGACGGCCTGGGCTGGCTCACCGGCCAACCCGTGTTCGACCCGGAGGTCTATTACTTCTACAAGATTCCCGCCATCGTCGATGCCTGGACGGTCGGATGGATTGTGTTCGGCGCGGTGGCCATCGCCGTGTTGGCCAGCATCCTGCCGGCCTTCCGCGCCGCACGATTGCGCCCGGTGGAGGCCCTGCGCTATGAGTGATTTACGCCAGCAAACGCTCCAGAAGCCGCCGTTATCGCCAGGCTCGTTGTCGCCCGACCCCGTGGCGGGGATCGAGTTGGACGCGGCCGACGGTCCGCAAGCGTCCGTCGAACCGCCGGACGAAGACCGAACAGTCATCCCCAATTCCAATTCCAAAGAGCCCCCTCCGCAAAGGTCGTCAGGCGTGGTCCCCGATTATCAACTGACGGCCGTCAAGCTGAGCAAGAGCTACCGAAAGGGCGGGGTGACGATCCCTGTCCTAAGAGGAGTCCACCTCGGGGTCCGCCGCGGTGAA
>JBDRTC010000898.1:0-5585 GCA_043824335.1 Planctomycetota bacterium
GCTTCCCAGGTCTTGCCCTCGTCGAGGCTGCGGGTGATATAAGTTGGCAGGTGGAATTTCGAGAGTTCCTTCTTGTCGTTGACGATCCACTTGCCGCGGGCGATCTCCTTTTCGTTCAGGAAGCCCATCACAAGCGTGCCCTCGCGCGTGCGGATTAGGGCGCGTTCCGGCCGGGCGAGGAACCTCTCGTCGTCGGCGAAAAGAGGGTACGATTTCCAGGTCTTGCCCTCGTCCTTGCTGATTTGCGCCACGTGCGAATCGACAGCCAGCACGCTGCCGTCGGCAAGGTTCACGTAGGGGCCTTGTGGGCAGCCGGTCAGCCGCTGGCCCTTGGGGTGTAGCCGGATGTGGTCGTCCTCGGCTGCGCCGCGGAGGGCCGAGCCGATCACGGCCAGTGCCACAATCGCGGCAGTCAACCATCGGTGCTTCCCGTTCATCGTGGTCTCTCCTGGTGGGTTGAACGTGCCGCGGGCGCCAACGGAGGAAGCCTCCGCCAATATCGCAACGACATCTTGAAGTAGCGGATCGCGGCACAGCTATGGCCCGTCCGGCCGGGACGCAGTGTTTCGACTGTAACCAACAGGCTCTTATCGTCGGGCAAGTAAAGGACGTCGGAATAGTTGCACGAAGTATCCCACAACAGCCGTACGTCCCACTCGTCACGGGAGACATCGATCGGGTCGCGGTTGACGGCTACGACCAACTGTTGTCTCCCGTGAGGCAAGACCCGCGAGGCGGCGGAGGCGTAGACGACTCGGCCGTGCTCGGGTGTGCCCGGTTCAACGATCTTGTCCAGGCCGAAGTTCACCCGGGCGGTCGGTAGCGTGGTATCCTGTTTGGCGGTCCAGGTGATGCCCCCGTCGACGCTCTCGAATCTACGGTTGTGTTTGTCGTTGCCGCTGCGTCGGGCCATGAGGATGAGCCGGCCGCCGTCGAAGGTTTCGACCAGCGCGTCCTCGTTGCCCTCGGGAAAGCTCTTGTCGAGATTGCTGGCGTGCCACGTTTTGCCATTGTCCTCGCTCCGGATCGTCCGAACGCCGTCGCTTGAGACCATGGGCGACACGAGCACTCCGCGCAAGGTACGGACCGTTCGGTTCACGCCGAAATAGGTCATCAAGGCGTTTGGCAGGCCGAAGGCCTTGGCGATCGCCTGCTGATAGTCGCCGACGTGCTGCCACGAGTGGCCGTCGTCGCGCGAGCGAAAGAGCATGATGCGGTTATCCGGGCTACGGACGTGTGAGCAGGTCCACAAAAGGAACTCGCCTTTACCGTCGTTCCCACCCGAACTCCAACACAGACTGCCCCACCCGCTGTTATCGCCTGCTTGACGGTAGATGTACTGTTTGTTCCTCCAGGTAATACCGTGATCTTCGCTGGTCATCGTTGCCACGGCCATTGGGTGGGCGTCACCGGTGCCGAACTTGACCTGCCACATTGTGACCAGGCGGCCGTTGTTCGGGTTTCGCGCGGTGACCTGCTCGCGATGGTCCCTTACGTTCTGATTGACCTGGTCAATCAACGGATTCTGACGGGCGCCCGGTGGGAGGGAGACTGGTTCGCCCGTCACTAGCATGTTGTCTGTCGAGAACTCGACAGACACGTTTGTGCTGCGGGTCACGCGAGTCCCGTCGCCCACGGCCTCGAAGGCAATCTCATTGACACCATACCCGTCCGCCACAAACCTCGCGATGAGTGGGTTCTGCGGGTCGGGGGTCAATGTCGGTTTGCCCCAACCTTGTACCAGGCGCCATCGCGCCTGCGTGGCTTGGTCGAGCTTGTCCCCCGTGGCCGTGAGGAGGACGGTGTCGCCCTGAACGACCATGTCAGCGGGGATGTGGTGCTGCTGGCTGACGCGAAACCGTTCTCCTACGTCGTAGGTCGTCCCGTCGGAAACCAGAAACGTCTTGCCCGGTATGATGCGCTGCTCTATACGCACCTCTGCCCACGCAAACTGCCACGAACAGTTGGCAAAGATTATCGCGATGGTCCAGCACTTGATCTGATTCATCATCGGTTTGTACCGCATCAGTTTCAGCCAATTGCAGCGCAGTAGCCGTTCAAGCCTCGGCCCATGACGGGCAACCAACTCGAACGGAACAAGTTCAAGCTTAGCAGGGACCGCGGCGATTGCAAACAATCCTCTTCCCCCCCAAGAGATCCCGGGGGTCTTCGGATGCCTTGGCGCCGGACAGTTGGCGGCGCGGAGGTTGCAGGCTCGGCACCGAGAGATGATAATCGGCGACGTGAGGCTCCGAGGGTGGTGGTCCGCCCGTCCGTCTACGGCCATGGTCGGGCCGGGGAGCTGTCGGACGGTTCCGTCTGGGCGGCCGACATCCACACCGGCAGGCACTCGACGAAGGCCACGAGGACCGAAGCCCTCTGGTCCATCCGCCTGCGCGTGCGACCCGGCCATGACGGAATTGACCTGCTGCCGGCGCCCGGGACATAGGAGAAGGGGTGAACACTAAGAACTCTGCAGTTCATGGGATATTTGTCTCGCAAGCTTATGTGAGAGTTGGCAGGCCCTTTGCCGCGTGTGGGACGAATCCCGCCGGGCAGGGAATCGTGTAACGCAGATTGCCTACCTCGAAACAGGACCTATCCGATGAAGAACGCTTTTCCATTCCCGTTTAAGAACACTTTCGCTCCCATTCTTGCTCTCGGAATGATGTTCGCGATCGTGCTTCCGCCGTCTTGCGCGAATGCGGAGCATGAAGGAAAACACCAGATCCTGTTGCTCGGCGACAGCACCACAGAAGGGAGCGTGCCGCGGCGGCTGAAGCCCGAAGGCCCGCATTTGGAGAAAGTTTTGGAGCAACTACTGGCCGCAGAAGGCGATCTGCCTCCGTGCCACGTGATCAATTCCAGCCTTAGCGGAGAATACATCCGCAGACTGTTCGATTCGGGCCGCTACGATCGCGACGCGGCAAGATTGCCCGGGTTGGATTACATCTTCATTCGCTACGGCCTGAACGACCGAGCGAGGCGTGAGAAGTTCACTGTGAATTTCTCGAAAGACTTTCATGAACTGCTCGCTCGCCTGAGACAAGATCATTCCCAAGCATTGCTCATCCCGATGACCGTAATTCCCTTCGCGGATGAGGAGGCCAGCAAGGAGATCAACGACCTGGTTCTCGAAGTAGCACGGAATGAGAACCTCCCGGTCTTCGACATCTATCCGCGTTACGCCGCCGAGTTGATGAAGGGGCCGAATATGCTCAACTACCGGCGTTACCCGCTCGCCAGAGTTCCCGAACAATATCACGATCTGGTAAAGCCGTTTGTGAACGGCTCCGGCGTGGAAGTGATGGCCAACGAACTCGACCCAATTCTCGGTCACCTCCCAGGTTGGTACGGCGACCGGCATCCGAATCTCGCTGGCTACAATGTGATTGCCGACGAAACGGCGAACTATCTCGCGAAGCTGTTGCGCGAGGAGAAGGCGGAACAATGACAGGAGTCGCGTTCACGAGTTTGCACATCCGCACGCGCTTGGAATCGTGATCGTGACGCAGATTAGCTTTACCTGTGCCCGTCCACCGACTGTTGCGCCCGTGCAGTCAAAATACTCAGCCGAACTCCCAGTGTCAATCAGCACGAAACTTACGAATGCGCGTTCGATGCCCACCTCAGCCGGTTGACAACGTATGGCCGCCCCCCGATGCTGCAGTCGAGGGCGTCTTCACGATCAGTGCTTTTCGGTCTGGAAATTCAGGACGGCCTTAACGATGGCGTCGGCCAGGGCTTTCATCCCCTTGTCGCCCGGGTGTCCGGCAACCCCGTCGTGCGTGAAGGATCGTTCCGAACGCGCCGCGTTGGCGGCATCCCGACCGAGCGGGCCGGCGTTGACGAAAATGCCGTCGGCCTCCTGACAGGCCTGGCTGAGCACCTCGTCCTTGGCGGCGTCCGCCCAGAAGCAGCTTCGCACCACCACCAGCGGGTGGCGTTTCGCCAGGGCGATACTCAGGATGTTCATCACCCCGGCCTTGAATTGTGCCTTGGCGTCCTCGGAGCCCAGTGCGGGCACATTCTCTCCGATGGCCAGAACCACCAGGTCTGGGTCGAACGCGAAGAGGTCCTTCATTTGCGAATCCACATCATAGGTCGCGTAGTTGCGCTCAAAATCCGCAATGTTCCTGACCATTATCTGGGGCCTCGACCCGGTATGCTGAGCGAGGGCGCTGGTGACGAGATGGACGTAATCCTTGTCCTCGGAACTGGCCGCCATGCCCCAGTTCCCGGTCCAGCCGATATCTGCTTTGGGACCGTGCAGGGTGATGCTGTTTCCCAGAAAGAGGATTCGGCGAATGGCCGAGGCCTTGGTCTCCGGCTCGGCGGTGACCGGAAACATGGAGATCCGGAACTTGGTGCACCCGTATGGAATGAGCGTCACTCGCTCAGGGGATTTTCGCTTGGCAGCCGGCAGAAGCGGCAACCAGGGATAGTCGGTCTTGCAAGTGATCACAACCGGCACGCGGTTGGCCACCAGCGCGGTCACCTTGCATGGGCCGTAGCAGGTTGCCGCCAAGCCGTTGTCGTAGGTGGCCATCCACATGTGCGTGACATACCATGGCACAATGCGGTTGAGCGCGGCTGTACAACACAGCGGCGAGTGTTTTCGCTGATAGGTGCCGCCTCCGGCCCTGGGGCCGTGCGGGAAGTTGGGCGACAGGTTGGCGAAGCGGTTGGGGCTTTGGAAATAGACGTGTGTTTTGAAATCGCGCGAGACCGTGGCCGGCCCCGCGTTGAAAAACGCTCGCTCCGCCCGGTCTGCCATTCGGCCTTCGCCGGACACGAAGAGCAGGCAGATCTGGCTCCATACATATCCCGCCACATCGCAGGTCTCGCTGCCTCGGAACGCACCCGTGGGGCCATACCACTCATCGGAGACGGGGACGCCGTGAGGTTGCATGGCCACTCGTTCGAGCAGGTCATGCCAGCCGACTGCTGCCTGGAGGTAGCGCCTATCGCCAGTCCACAGATAGCCCACGGCCCAGGGCGTCGTGCTTTCGATGAATTCGACCACGTGGGCGTTGTCCACGGTGCTGCCCGGATTCAGATCGGGCGCCTTGCGATAACGGCTGAGACTCGGCAAGAGCCCCGCGTCTTCCTGCTTGAACATGGCGTCCAGTGCGGCTGCGATGTCCTGGTTGCCCGTCCAGCAGAAGGTGTCAAAAGCCGGCCACGGATTCGACATGTTGCCGGGGATCGACCGCAGGCAGTCAGAGTCTCCGGTATATGCCTTCTCGAGCGCCTCCAGAACGTGTTTGTCACCCGACCCCGCGTAGAATCCCGTCATGGCCCGCCCCAGCAGGCCGCAAGCCCAAAGCGGCCAGCCCTCCAAGGCGGCGGTGACCGCCTTCCGGTCGTCGGGATTGTTGCGGTCGAGCCACCAGAGGAAGAGCAGGCCGTCGGTGTTCATGTGGTCGGCCACCGCGTACAGCCGCCCCTTCGCCTGCGCGATCAGCGCTTCGTCGTGCAAGGCGTACCCCAGGCGGGCCAGACCGTCGAACCAGTAGCCGCCCCCTTCGTAGGGCCAGGCGCCTTTGTACCAGAGGAGTCCTTCCCCGGCCATCTTGTGGTCG
>JBDRTC010000899.1:0-7366 GCA_043824335.1 Planctomycetota bacterium
CTACAAACAGTTGCCCAAGACCAACTGCAAGGATTGCGGCCTTCCCACCTGCCTGGCTTTTGCCATGAAGATGGCTACCGGTCAGGTGTCGCTGGACAAATGCCCGCACGTGACCGACGCAGCCAAAGCGGCGCTGGAGTCGGCTTCCCGCCCGCCCGTCCAGCTTGTGGTGATCGGAAGCGGCGACGCCGAGATCAAGATCGGAAACGAGACCCAGCTCTACCGGCACGAGGAGAAGTTCCACCGGCCGGCGGCCGTGGGCGTGAGGATCTCCGACACGCTCGAAGAAGACGCAATCGCCGAGCGGGCCGAGCGGATCGGGCGCCTCAGCTTCGAGCGCGTGGGAACGACGATCAAGGTGAATCTCGTCGCCGTTTGTAACGAATCGGGCGACGCCGGCCGCTTCGTGAAGGCGGCAACCCTGGCGGCCGAGAAATCGGGACTCGCCTGCGTGCTGATTTCGGCCAGCGCCGCCAACCTTGCCAAGGCCGCCGGGGCACTTTCCGGCCAGCGGCCGCTTCTGTACATCTCCGATCCCGCGGAGGCGGAAGCGGCGGCCGCGGTAGCCAAAGACAACGGCTGCCCCTTGGCTGTCCGCGCCGAAGGTCTGGAAGCCCTCGCCGAGTTGACACCCAAGATCAGCGCAGCCGGCGTGGAGGAGATCGTTCTCGATCCCGGAACCCGGGGCATCAAGGAAACACTGGAAGCGCTCACGGGAATCCGGCGGCTCTCGCTCAAAGGATTCCGCCCGCTCGGATATCCGACGATCGCTTTCACCTCAGACGCCGACCCGACCGCTCAGGCGCTCGAGGCGAGCACGTACATCGCCAAGTACGCCGGGGTCGTCATCACCGACGCCGTGGAGCCCTGGCAACTCCTGCCCGTGCTCACCACGCGGCAGGATATCTACATCGACCCGCAAAAACCGGTCGCCGTGGAGCCCAAGCTCTATTCTGTGGGCGAGGTGAGCGCCGACTCGCCCCTGTTGGTGACGACCAATTTCTCGCTCAGCTACTACTCGGTCGAGGGCGAAGTGGAGGCCAGCCGGGTGCCGGCCTACATCCTTTCGGTCGATACCGAGGGGACTTCGGTGCTCACCGCCTGGGCCTCCGACAAGTTCAATCCCGAAACGATCACCCAGGCGATGAAGAAGTCGGGGATCGAAGAGAAGGTCTCCCATCGGCAAGTGGTAATTCCCGGGTTTGTCGCCGTGCTCTCGGCCGGAGTGGAGGACGAGTCCGGCTGGTCGGTTCAGATTGGGCCCAAGGAGGCATCGGGCCTCCCGGGCTACCTGAAGAACCAGTGGAAGGCGTAGCGTGACCAGCTTCCGCATCCGCTTTCAACCGGAGGGTCAGGAGACGACGGTCGACGAGAGCACGACGCTCTTGGAGGCCGCTCGCCGTGCCGGAGTGTACGTCGGCGAGATCTGCGGGGGCGAAGGCGTCTGCGGCAAGTGCCGCGTGATCGTTCGCACCGGCGAGGTCGAGGGGGAGTCGACCGAGTTCCTCACTCGCGATGAGATCCGCCGCGGATACGTGCTGGCCTGTCAGGTCGTTGCCAGGAGCGATCTGGACGTGGAGGTCCCGGCCGAGTCGCGCCTGGTCGGCTACGAGGGGATCGGCAAGGACAGTGAACGATTCCGCGACTTTGCCCATCCCGGGACCGACCGCCTGCCCGTGGAGTTGTCGCCGATCGTCGAGAAGCTCTTCCTCGATCTGGCGGAGCCGACGCTCGACAACCCCACGGCCGACCAGGAGCGGGTGTTGGAGGCGGTCGCCAAGCGGCGTCCCGGGTCCGTGCAGATGGGCCTGAAAATCCTCCGCGAACTGCCGCAATCGCTCCGCCGGTGCGAGGCGAGGAAGTCTTCCCGGACTTGGACGTGGGAGGGCCGCGCGACGGCCACCGTCGCCTTGCGCGGCGACGTCCACGAGGTCATCTGCGTCGAGCAGGGCAATACGTCCGACCGGTCTTTCGGCCTGGCGCTCGACGTCGGCACGACCACCGTGGTGGCCCATCTGGTCGATCTCACCTCCGGAACCACCCGCGAGGCGGCCGCAAAGTACAACTCCCAGATCGAGTACGGCGCCGACGTCATCAACCGCATCAACCATGCCCGGCAACCGGGCGGGGCGGACGCGCTCAACCAGGCGGTCGTCGACGACGTGGAAACCCTGATCGACGATCTGGTGAAGCGCACGAAGATCGGGCGCGGCGACATCCAGTGCGTGGTGGCCTCCGGGAACACGACGATGCTCCATCTCCTTTTGGGATTGGAGGCCGACCTGATCCGCCTGTCGCCGTTTGTGCCCGCGGCCACCAGCCCGCCACCGATCCGGGCGGCCGAGGTGGGCCTGCGAATCCATCCGCGGGGACTCCTTTACGCGATGCCAATGGTGGGGAGCTTCGTCGGCGGCGACATTACGGCGGGAATACTGGTCTCCGGAATGCACCAGTCCGACGAGATTTCTCTCTTATTGGATATCGGCACCAACGGAGAGGTCGTGCTGGGAAACCGCGAGTTCCTCGCCGCGTGCTCCGCTTCGGCCGGACCGGCTTTCGAGGGGGGATCGGTCAGTTGCGGGATGCGGGCGACCAGCGGCGCGATCGACAGCCTGCGGATCTCGCAGCCGGGACCTTTGGAGAGTCAGATCGCGACGACCACCATCGACGGCTGCCCGCCCGTGGGCGTGTGCGGGACCGGGCTGATCGACGCCCTCTCCGAGATGTTTCTTAGCGGGCTCCTCGATCGCAGCGGTCGGTTCCAGGTGGACGGCGCCCCGGACCGTTTTGTAACGTCGGAGGAAGACGGCCGCCCGGCGTTTCGGCTCGTGAGGGCCGGCGAATTCGGCGGCGACCGCAACGTGGCGATTACCGAAACCGACGTCGAGAACCTGATCCGCACCAAGGGATCGATCTACGCCGCGGCCGACTCGCTCGTCGAATCGGTGGGGCTTTCCTTCGCCGACGTCGAGAAGGTTTACATCGCCGGCGCGTTCGGCAATCAGCTCGATATCGGCAGTTGCATCGCGATCGGGCTCTTGCCGGAGTTGCCGCCGGAACGGATCCAGTTCATCGGCAACAGTTCCGTGGCCGGCGCGAAAGCGGTCTTGCTGAGCCACCGCATGTTCGACGAGGTGCACCGCATTCGCGATTCGATCAGTTACCAGGAATTGATGGTCGACCCGGGGTACATGGAAAAATTCACCTCGGCCTGCTTCCTGCCCCATACGGACAGCTCCCGCTTCCCTTCGGTGGTGGAAAGGCTGAAGGCAAGGAT
The DNA here is from genome assembly GCA_043824335.1 of Planctomycetota bacterium. Classification (GTDB taxonomy): domain Bacteria; phylum Planctomycetota; class Planctomycetia; order Pirellulales; family Thermoguttaceae; genus JBDRTC01. The sequence goes on from JBDRTC010000899.1 coordinate 3,278, forward strand.
GAAGGCGGAAGGATGAAGGATGAAAAGGGGGAAGGGAACGTCTTGGGTCATCCTTCATCCTTCATCCTTTGTTAGACTGTTCCTTAGCGAAGAGAGAGGTCGCCGTTGACACTATCACTTGCAGTCGCCGGTAAAGGCGGAACGGGCAAGACCACGTTCTCGGCGCTGGTGGTCCGCGCGCTGAAAGAGCTGGGCGCCGGCGCCATCCTCGCCGTCGACGCCGATCCCAACTCCAACCTGGCCGAAGCGCTCGGCGTGGAGTCGGGAAAGCCGTTGGCGGAAGTACGGGAGGAAGGCTCCAGCCCCGAAGGATCACCCCAAAGCGGGATCGGCCGCGCTCGGGCGATCGAGGACGAGATCCATCGGGCGATCACCGAGGCCGAGGGCTTCGATCTGATCACCATGGGCCGGGGCGAAGGACCCCGCTGCTACTGCTACGTGAACAACCTCTTGCGCAAGTCGCTCGACGAGATTACCAGGACCAACGACGCGGTGGTCCTCGACAACGAGGCCGGCTTGGAGCATCTCTCCCGGCGGACCACGAACAACATGGACTACCTCATCACGGTGATGGACCCCACGATGCCTTCCCTGAGGGCGGCAAAGCGGGTGTTGGCCCTCTCCCGTGAAATGCCCGTGCGCATCGAGCACCGGATGGTGCTCGTGAATCGGGTCCGGCCGGAAGAAGTGCCCCAGAAGGTGCGGCAAGGGCTGGCGGAGCTCGACGCCGAACGGCTCGGCGACGTTCCCCAGGACGACGCCGTCGAGCGCGCCGGGGCCGCGGGGGCCGACGTTTTCAGCCTCCCCGATCAGACCCCCGCCCTGGTGGCCGTTCGGAGCCTTGTGGAGACGTTGCGCAGAGCGACTGGATAGGGAGAACCGGGGCATCGATAACCGAGGATTTTGAGTGAACCACGACCGGCTTTTTGAACCCAAGCCGACCAAAGGAGACCTTGCATGGCTATTCCCGACGTGAAAGAAAAATGGTCCGGGCGCGTCAACCCGGTGACTTTGGGAGCGACCGCGGCCGATGGCGGCACGCGGGGCTCCACCGTGACGGTGGGCGGGGCGACCGGCATCCCCTTCCTCAGCTTCGACGGCGAGGCGCCCCACCCGCCCGTCATCGCCATGGACGTCCTCGACAAGCAGCCCGCCGGCTGGCCCCAGCCGCTCGCGGAAGTCTATGGCGACGTCTGGTCGGATCCGGGCGCCTGGGCGAAGAAGGTCAAGGAGTTGGGGGCGGATCTGGTCAACCTTCGCCTCGAATCGACGCACCCCGACGAGGGCGACTGCTCCCCGGACGAGGCCGCCGAGACCGTCAAGGCCGTCTTGGCCGCCGTGGATCTCCCTCTGGTCATTTGGGGGTGCGGCGTGCCCGCAAAAGATCAAAAGGTGATGCCCAAGGTGGCCGAGGTTTGCCAAGGGGAGAATTGCCTGCTGGGCGCCGTGACCGAGGAGGAGTATCGTACCTTGAGTGCCGCGGCCCAGGCCTACGGACACAAGCTGATCACGCTGGCCCCCTGCGACATCAACAAGCAGAAGCAGGTGAACATCCTGGTGAGCGATATGGGATTCCCGCTCTCGGACATCGTCATCTACCCGACCACCACTTCGCTCGGGTACGGCATGGAGTACATCTACTCGATCCTGGAGCGGGGGAGGCTTGCGGCCCTTTCGGGCGACAAGCTGATGGCGCAGCCGGTGATTCTCGACGTCGGGTACGAGGCGTGGCGGGCCAAGGAAGCCCGCATGGGCGACGAGGTTGCCGAGGCATGGGGGCCGGCGGCCCAACGCGGCCCCGCCTGGGAGGCCGTCACCGCCTGCGACCTGCTCCAAGGTGGAGCCGATATCATCATCATGCGTCATCCGGCGGCGGTCGCGGCCGTTCGAGGCACGGTCAAGCAGCTTGTAGGCGCGTAGGGGGTTTTCCGGGGGGTTTTTTCTTGCCACGGGAGGAGACAGATGATTATCTTCAGCGAGCGGATCAACGGCATGTACCGCGACGTCCGCAAGGCGATCAACGAGAAAGAGAAGACGGTTGTCCAGGAATTGGTCAAGGAGCAGGTGGCCGGCGGCGCCGACATCATGGACATCAACCTCGGCCCCACCAAGGGCGACCCCGTGGAAAACTTCGTCTGGCTCGCCCAGACCGTCCACGAGGTGACCGACCTGCCCATCTCGCTCGATAGCGCCAAGCCCGGCCTCTTGGCCGAGGCCGTGGTGAAAGTGAGCGATGCCTTGCCAGGCACCAAGCTGGTGATCAACTCCTCCACGGCGGCCCCCGATTGCATGGGGAAGCTGATCCCCGTGGCCGCCGAGCGCGGGGCAAGCATCATCGGCCTGACGATGGACCAGGAAGGCGTGCCGGGCAACGTCGAGAAGCGCGTCGAGTGCGGGGCCGCCTTCTTCATGGCCGCCATGGAAGCAGGCATCATGCCGGAAGACATCTACCTCGATCCCATCATCCTTCCGGTCAACGTCGCCCAAAAGCAGCCCACCAACGTGATGGAGGCGATCCGGCAGCTTGCGATCCTCAGCGACCCGCCCCCGCATTTCATCCTCGGGCTGTCGAACGTCAGCCAGCAGTGCCTGATGCGCAATCTCCTTAACCGGACGTACCTGGTGATGGCCATCACCGCCGGTTTGGATTCCGCAATCATGGACGCCGCCGACAAGGAGCTGGTCGAGGCCGCCATCTCGGCCGAGGTCCTCCTGGAAAAGTGCCTGTACAGCGATGATTACATCAAGGCATGGAAGATGCAAAAAGGGATCTGAGCAGGTTGCCGAGGAAAATGAAGTTACCCGCGTCGATTCTGCTTTTTCTCGTTCCCTGTCTTGTTGCAGGATGCGGCAGGCCCGAGGAGACCGCGAATTCTGCGCCCTTCGAGGCGGCAATCGCAAAATACCTCGACCAAAACAACATGGGGATGGCCGTGAAGAAAGTCAAGGAAGGCCCCACCGTGAGCGGCGATACGGCAACGCTCACGGCTTCCTTGACCCGTGCCGAAGTGGGAGGCCCGAGCGTTACTTGGGACTTCTTTTTTGAGAAGAGCCCGGACGGAACCTGGACGGCCGTCCGCCACGAAGATTAGCGGCGTCTGCCGCGCAGTCCGTAACGATCGCCTCGGCAAGGATTGGGCGAGGCGGCGTTCATTGCAGCCACCTCACCCTCGTTCCCAAGCTCTGCTTGGGAACGCACTTCCGCCAACTTCCGTCTCGTCGATTCTCCCAAGGGGGCGAAGCAATTCCGCGAAGAGGGAGTGTTCCCAAGCGGAGCTTGGGAACAAGTGACAAACTCGCGGCGAACCGTGCAAAACCGCGTTTCTCGCGGTCCGGTTTCAACGGTCGTGTCATTCAATCGACCAGGGTTACTCCTCCGGCTCCAACATTCCCAGCCGCCAGGGAATTTCTCCGTACTTCTTCCCGCTTCGCTCCTTGTCGGCGACGCCCTGGAAGAGGAACCGCCGTTCGCCCGGATCGACCTCCAGCCGCTCGTCGAATCCGGCGCGAAGCAATTCGCCGTGGCTGATGGAGTCGGTCCACCGGGGGCCGACGTGGAGTTATGACCGGCTGAAGACCGGGTATGTCAAGTAGGGGTGAGGGGTGAGGGACGAGGGGTGAGGCGGAAAGGAGGGTTTGGCAACGTATTTCGCAGTTGTACCTTTCGGCGAGTCCTGACCTCTGTCCCCTGACCTCTGTCCCCTGACCTCTGTCCCCTCACCTCTGCCCCCTCGTCTGCCGCACCCTATTGAATGTTGCATCCTCGGAGGATAGAGTCTCGGAATACTCTTCAATGGCAAGGAGCATCGAAGCAGAATGAAATGGGTTTATCACGCGACGCTGGTGGTCCTGTTGCTCGGGACTTCCTTTCCGGCAAGTGGAACCGGCCAGGCCCTGGCTGCGGAGTTGCCTCCAATGGACGGTCGCGAGAACCTGGCTCTGGGCCGGCCGGTGGTTTTCGTTCCGTCACCCGCCTACAGTCTGACGCACCGGGGTGAGTCGGACGCCACCGACTTGACCGACGGCAAGCTCACCGGCCGCGAGGACCAAAAGATCTGGTTTGATTCCTCGGCGGTCGGTTGGTCCTAC
>JBDRTC010000900.1:0-3226 GCA_043824335.1 Planctomycetota bacterium
CGGCAACCAGATGGGGGTGCTCAAGGAGGACTATATCGAGACGATCGAGTGGATGGCCGAGGAGTTGCAGGACGAGTTGGACGACCCCGAGGTCGCGATCCCCATTGACCAGACCGACTGCGAGGTCGTCTATTCAATCAATCCCCGCGAGGTGAAGTACGACCCGCGCAGCATCTCCGACGCGGCCAAAATATTCCACTTCGCCGGCGAGAGCTGGACCATGCCCAGCGAAGGTTGGGACATGACCAACTTCGGACTCTTCTCCGGCGACGACGACCTGGGCGGCTCCGTGGCCCGGCGGCTGTACGAGAAGGTTATCGAGCTTCGCGGCAAGCGGCTGGTCATCTCCGAGTGCGGCCACGGCTACCGCTCCACCCGCTGCGAAGGGCCCAACTGGGCCAAGTTGACCGTGCCCTTCGAGATGGAGAGCTCGGTCGACACCATGCTCCGGTACATCAAAGAGGGCCGGATCAAAGTCGACAAGACCCGAAACACCGAGCCGGTGACCTTCCACGACTCGTGCAACAACGCCCGGAGCTGCGGCCTGTTTGAGGAGCCCCGCGAGCTCCTGAAGCTGGTTTGCACCGACTTCCGCGAGATGTACCCGAACCGCGCGGAGAACTACTGCTGCACGGGCGGCGGCGGGGCCATGTCGATGTCGGAGTACACGCCGCGACGGCTCAAGTCGGGCGTCATCAAGGCGAACCAGCTCAAAGAGACCGGCGCGAAGGTGGTCGTCACCTCGTGCCACAACTGCGTCGACGGACTGACCGACGTGATCCGCCACTATAAGCTCGGCATGGAGGTCACGCAACTGGTCAACCTGGTGGCCAACGCGCTGGTCATCGAGGAAAAAGTGGCCGTTCCGGCCGTGCCCGAGGCGCTTCCGCTTGCCGGCCGGAAACTGGTGGTGGCCGACGACGAGCCCGATCAGGTCGCGTTCCTGGCCACTGTCTTCGAGGACCACGGAGCCACCGTGTTCCAAGCCACCAACGGCGACGAGGCGCTCCAGATCGCGCGTCGGGAGAAGCCCGACCTGTTGACTCTCGACCTTGCCATGCCGGGCCGCGACGTGGGCGAGGTCTTCGAGATGCTCCGCAGGGACCCCGAGACCAACGGCCTGAAGATCTGCGTCATCACCGGCAGACCGGAGCTGCGCAAGCTCATCTACGACCGCTCCGTCAGGCCGCCGGAGGGTTACCTGGACAAACCGGTCACCGAGGAGACGCTTCTGCGTGGGGTCCGCAAGATTCTGGAGGTGTCTCACGAGGCATAGCCGGAGCCGTCTGTGGGGGATCATGAGGTCTTGAAGTTCTTGGAGTGTTGGGGGAGAATCAGAAGCGGTCGGGTGGGGCCACGCAACTCCCGGATTTCGCGATGGAAAACCCCTATCACCTCTATTTCGACGCGATGCCGTGTTACCTCACGGTCCAGGGCCGCGATTTCCGCATCATCGACGCCAATCAGCGGTTCCGCGACGATTTCGGCGATTTCGAGAATCGGTTCTGCTACCAGGTCTACAAGCGCCGGTCGGAGAAGTGCGAGATCTGCCCCGTGGAGCAGGCTTTCTGGGACGGCCGCAGCCACCGCAACGAGGAGCGGGTCACGTGCCTGGACGGCCGGGAGGTCTCGGTGCTGGTCGAGGCCACGCCTATCCGCGACGAAAGCGGCGAGATCACGTCCGTGATCGAGATGTCGACCGACGTCACCCAGATCAAGGGCCTGGAGAGGAAACTGCGCCGAAGCCAGCGGCGCTACCACTTGCTGTTCAACGAGGTGCCCTGCTACATCTCGATTCAGGACCCCGAACTGCACATCGTTGAGGCCAATCGCGCCTTCCAGGAGGATTTCGGGGCCTGTCTCGGCCGCAAGTGTTATGAGGCCTACAAGCATCGCACCGAGCCGTGTGCCCCGTGCCCGGTCCAAGAGACGTTCGAGGACGGCGACCCCGGCACCCGGGAAGAGGTGGTCACGTCGCTTGACGGGAGACGCATGAACGTGCTGGTCACGGCGGCCCCGATCCGCGACGGAAAGGGTCGCATCACCGGCGTGATGGAGATGAGCGCCGACATCACGCAGGTTCGCGAGTTGGAGAGTCGGCTGACTTCGCTCGGGCTGTTGATCGGGTCGGTGTCGCACGGACTGAAGGGGATGCTCAACGGGCTGGCCGGCGGCATGTATCTGGTCAACACCGGGTTCGAGAAGGACAATCAAGAGCGAATTCAAAAGGGCTGGGCTACCGTTCAGCGCAACGTCGCCCGGATCCAGAGTATGGTCTCCGACATCCTCTACTATGCGAAGGATCGGGTGCCCAACTGGGAAACACTCTCGGCCGTTGAGGTTGCCGAGGAGGTTTGCGAACTCGCCCAGTCGCGGGCGAAGGGCCAGGGAATACAGCTAGCCAAGAGTCTGGACCCGGCGGCCGGGCAATTCGAGGCCGACGCCCAGGCGGTCCGTTCGCTCCTGGTGAACCTGATCGAGAACTCGCTGGACGCCTGTCGGCTGGACGGAAAAGAGGCCGGGCACCGAGTCGACGTGCGGCTTCTGGGGTTCCCCGACCATGTCCGGTACGAGATCGAAGACAACGGCATCGGGATGGACCAGGAGACGCGGGAGAAGGCGTTCAGCCTCTTCTTCTCCTCCAAGGGAACGGAGGGGACCGGTCTCGGGCTGTTCATTTCCGATCGCATCGCCAGGTCTCACGGCGGGACCATCGAGTTGGAGTCCCAGCCTGGCGTCGGGACCCGGTTTGCTGTAAAACTGCGCCGAAAGCGGCCCCCGCAGGAGGAGCCGGAAGATCCACACCCATCTGATATGGAGGCGCTCGATGGCTGACGACGCGAAGACCATCCTGGTGGTGGATGATGATCCCGATGCCCGCGAATTCCTGACCACCGTTCTAGTGGACAACGGGTTTGCCGTCACCACGGCCAACGATGGGGTCGAGGCGATCACGAGGATCGAGGAAGCGGCGCCGGACCTGGTGGCGCTGGACATCACCATGCCCGAGAAGTCCGGGGTGGCCGTCTACCGGAAACTGAAAGAGGACGACCAACTCAAGAACATCCCCGTCATCATCATCACCGGCATCTCCGACGACTTCAAGAAGTTCATCTCCACCCGTCGTCAGGTCCCCCCGCCCGAGGGGTACATCAGCAAGCCCGTGGACCATGAGCAGTTCCTGAACATGGTCAGGGAACTGCTCGCCTAACTCGACTTTTTCAAC
>JBDRTC010000901.1:0-2874 GCA_043824335.1 Planctomycetota bacterium
GTCGCGCGTGGGCACCCGACTCTACATGCCGCCCGACGGCCGCATGGACACCCGGGCCGACGTCTACGCCGCCGGCCTGGTCATCTACGAGATGCTCACCGGCTTGCCGGCCGATCGGTTCCCCGGCCTCGGCGAGCGGGCCCGCCGGTTCGGCGGTAACCGGGCGCTGGCCCTGCTGAACCGCCTCGTGCTCCGGGCGTGCCAGCCCGACCCGAGCGAGCGGTTCCGCGACGCCCAGGAAATGCTCGCGGAGTTGGAACGCCCGGAAACATTGACCGCGGTCGGCGGCGGTGCGCGATCGCGGCGGCGGACGATGGTCTTGGTAGCGTGTGTTGGATGTGTTTTCGCCGTGCTGGCCGCGTGTGTGTGGGGGCTGTGGCCGCGCGGTCCGGAGAAGGTGCGCGTCAATTTCATCACCGAGCCGTTCGAGGCCACCATCCAGCTCGACGGCGTGATCCTCTCGAAACCAGACGGGACCCCTTACCGCACGCCGTGTACGGTGCCCAATCTTCCGGCGCGAGCCCACCACGCCGTGTTCCAGCACGAGGGCCTCCCCGACCGCGACGTCGGCCAAGTCGATTTCACCCACACCCGCGAACTCGTGGTCCGCTGGCGCGCCGAGCGGTAGGGTGAGAAAGGCGGTCCTGTCCTCGCGATGGTTTCTCCCCGGGTTGGGGGTGGCGGCCTTGCGTCAAGGCCAATAACATATCTGTCTTGCGGTTCCACGCTCTACCTACGGTACGCAAAACGCGGCCGGCAACGCGGGCCCTACCGCCCATGGATTCCAACAGACCACTTCCCGTTCAGGAAACACAGGCCTCCCGGCAGGCTCGCGAGGTGCGGCGGGTGACTTGGTGGGGGTTGGCGGTGAACCTGGGGCTGGCGGGGCTGAAGTTCCTCTTTGGCGTGGTCGGCTCCAGCCAGGCGTTGGTGGCCGATGCGGTCCACAGCCTCTCCGATTCCTTCACCGATCTGGCCGTGGTAGTCGGGGCGGGCTTCTGGTCGGCCCCCGCCGACGCCGATCATCCCTACGGACACGGCCGCATTGAAACGCTGATCACCTGCCTGATCGGAATCGTCCTGGCTAGCGTTGGCGCGGGGCTCGCCTACAGCGCGCTCTCAAAACTCGACACCGGAGACCGCCCCCTGCCGGGATGGAGCGCGTTTGCGGTGGCCTGCGTTTCCATCGGCGTAAAGGAGCTTCTCTATCGCTGGACCGCGCAGGTGGGGCAACGTATCAAGTCGTCGGCCATGGTGGCCAACGCCTGGCACCACCGCTCCGACGCGCTGAGCTCGATCCCCGTGGCGGTCGCCGTCTTGGGCACGCAGATCCGGCCTAACTGGGATTTTCTCGACCACATCGCCGCGGTGATCGTCTCGGTCCTCATCTTCCACGCCGCCTGGAAGATCGTCTGGGGAGCCCTTCGCGAACTGATCGACGCCGGGGCCGCCAGGGCAGACCAGGAGGCCATGCTCAAGCTCGCCCTGAGCACGGAGGGGGTCCGGGCGGTCCACAAGCTCCGCACGCGCTACATCGGTCCCGGGCTGCAGGTCGACCTCCACGTGATGGTCGAGCCGGAGTTGAGCGTACGCGAGGGCCACGTGATCACCGGGGTGGTCAAAGAGCGTCTGCTCGATGAAGGCCCCAACGTGATCGACGTGCTCGTCCACCTCGAGCCGCACGAGCCGGACCATCCCAAGGCATAAGCCCGCGTTCCGCGACACAGTCCGCCGAAATGCGGGGCGTGGCACTGTCTCGTGCCGCAAGCACCTTGACGAACCACCCACACACGCGTAATGTCTAGTCGTTATGAGTGGCGTATCTGCTAAGATAGCCTGTATCAAACATGCCTGCCTGCACAGAATGCACGATATTCATGGTGTTGAAAGCTCACGGGGGCCGCATGGCATGCTCGTCGTAAACCATTGCTAAACCGTGAGTTCGGCACCGCCGGAGGGTACGCGAATTGGTTAGCAGCCTGACTCGAAATCAGGTGCCGGGTAACTGGTTGAGGGTTCGAGTCCCTTGCCCTCCGCTCGTAAAGCCTTTTGTGACAACTGGTTGCGATAGGCTTACTTTTTACCCACAAGAGAGGGGGTAGGCCGCGTGCAACATGCGTGCAACGCCTTGCGTCAACTCGGCCAGGGTTCAGCAGTGACACCCGCCCGAAGCCCTCGGCCTGGGCGTGATCTTCATGTGCCGTTGGGTGTCGACGGTGACGAAACCTCGGGGATCGCGGGAAAGAGGGAGGTTTCGGAGACAAGGGCCACCCGACGGCCCGTTGTGGCACTCGAACGGGTGCGGACCGCCGGGGGCAAAGGTTTACGCCTCCTCCAGACTCGCCCACGCCAAGCAGCGCTCCAGGTTGGCCACGGCATGGACACCGTTTCCAGGTCGACGTTGGCCAGCCCGGGCAGCATCACGATAGACAGCCACGGCGCGGGCGGGGGCCGCTTCGGCTTCGGCAGTTCAATATGCCCGGCCAAGTCAACCAGCATGAGTTCGTCTCGTGCGATCACTTCATCTTGGCACGGCAATCCCACCGCCGCTGAAGGCTGGCTGGTTCGTTTCTTGGATTGATTCGCCAAGGTACCCGGCACGCCCCTCCAGAACCCGTTGGGCGGTGACTGCGCAGATCGCGGCGTCTCGGACGTGTGATCCGCCGGGCCGCTTGCCTTGCCAGCACATGCCGAGGTCTTCGAGTATCCGATCTCGGGCAGCGACTTGGCGCCACGGGGACTCAATCGGTATACCCTCGAAGGCAGCCAGGCTTAGCCAACTGAGCCGGGGATAGACCTCGACAATCAGCCCTCCGTGCCAATAATGGGTGAGACAACTGCCTCCTGGTTTATTACAGTAGAGGGCAAGGAGGT
>JBDRTC010000902.1:0-3101 GCA_043824335.1 Planctomycetota bacterium
AGCGGGATCCTGTGGATCTTGAACCTCCGGCCACGAGCGTCGCGAGCCGACTCCAGCCGCTCGAGGTTCTCCGCCATGATCTCGTAGCGATGGTCGCTTTCGTCGTCGGTCCAGGATATGGCGACCGTCCCCGGTCGCACCAAGAACGCGACGTCATCGACATGTCCGGACGTCACCTCCGGATCGAGTCCACGCCCCAGCCACACCACCTTCTCGGCACCGAGGTAATCACGCAGAGCCTTCTCGATGTCCGCGCGGGTCAGACCAGGATTGCGGTTGGGGTTCAGCAGACACTCCTCGGTCGTCAGCACTGTGCCTTCGCCGTCGACGTGCAGCGAACCGCCCTCCATGACCAGCGGCGCCCGGTAGCCTTGAAGCTCAAGGTACGGCAACCCGGCGGAAACGCGCGGCCAGCGACGCACGATCCAGTCCGGAGTGACGTCGAATCGGAACACCTCGTGCAAGTTCTCAACCGGGGCGCCTTCGACCGGGATCTCGGTCCCCGGAAACGCCGACGGGTCGTGAACCTCCGAAAAGGCCCCCGGGCCAGGCGCCGCGGATTCATCGAGGACGTCTCCCGACGCGGCCGGAAACACCGAGGCCTTCGCCTTCGACCACCACTCCGGCCCCGAATAATAGGCCATCGGGCTCAATGCCGCGAGCACCGGCACCAGGACGAGCATCCCCTTTTTGAGCATCGCAGTCGCCTCGAACTCGACGGATGGCACTCCCCATATTAGAATCGGCAAACTGGACCTTCCGTCTTGCCGCCAACGCGCGGCGGCTGCCCCAGACTCTCCAGAAAGCACCGGTGGCCGCAGAACCTACAACCGTCACCAACCGATACAACAGGGAGAACACGCATGAAGACGATCCAGCAAGCGTCGCTCCGAAACGGCCGCGGCCTCAACCGTCGTCAAATGCTCGAAACGGCGGGGCGGGACCTTTTCGGCCTCACGCTGGCCGGCTGGCTATTGACCAGCGAGCTTCGGGCGTCGGCTCTTGCCGATGCCGATTCGACGGCTTCCCTGAATCGCTTCCCCCGGATGGTGCAGCGATACTTCGTCGCTCGGGTCCGCGAGGCCGAAGAGGCGAGCTTGAAAGCCAAGACCGGTTTGAAGACCAAGGCCGACGCGGAGGCCTACGTCCGCTCGGTGCAGGAGAAGATTCGCGAAAGCTTCGGCCCCTTTCCGGAAAAGACGCCGCTTGAGCCGCGCGTGACCGGCGTGGTCGACCGCGACGTCTACACGATTGAAAAGGTCATCTTCTCCAGCCGGCCGGAGTTCCTGGTGACGGCCAATCTCTACGTTCCCAAGGGCCGGGAGTTTCCGCTCCCCGGCGTGGTGGGCACCTGCGGCCATTCGACGAACGGGAAATGCGCCGAGCCATACCAGTCGTTCGCCCAGGGGCTGGCGAGGATGGGCTACGTCGTGCTGATCTACGACCCTATCGGCCAGGGCGAGCGGCTCCAGTACCCGGACGAGAATCTCAAGTCGCGGATCGGCGTCGGTGTGCGCGAGCATCTTTACGCGGGGAACCAGCAGTTCCTCGTGGGCGAGTTCCTCGGCGCCTGGCGGGCCTGGGACGGGATTCGCGCGCTCGACTATCTCCTCACCCGGGAAGAGGTCGACCCAAAGCGCGTTGGCGTCACCGGCAACTCGGGCGGCGGCACGATGACCACCTGGCTCTCGGGCGTCGAGCAGCGTTGGACCATGGCCGCTCCCGCGTGCTTTGTCACCACGTTTCGGCGCAACATGGAAAACGAGCTTCCGGCCGACACGGAGCAGTGTCCGCCCAAGGCGTTGGCGCTGGGGCTGGACCACGACGACTTCCTCGCCGCCCTGGCCCCGAAGCCGGTCATCATCCTCGGCAAGGAAAAAGACTACTTCGACGCCCGGGGCACCGAGGAGGCCTACGGCCGGCTGAAGCGGCTCTACGCTCTCCTGGGGGCCGAGGAAAGCATCGCCCTCTTCTCAGGGCCCACGCATCACGGGTATTCGCAGGAGAACCGCGAGGCCATGTACCAGTGGTTCAACCGGGCAACCGGCGTCTCCGACGCGCAGACCGAGCCGGAGCTTGTGATCGAGAAGGACGAGACCCTTTGGTGTACGCCCAACGGCCAAGTGGTCGAGCTGGGGTCTCGTCCGGTGTTCTTCTACACGAAGGCGAAGTCGGAGGCCCTGGCAAAGAGGCGACAACCGCTCGACGGAGAGCCCCTGGCCAAAGCCGTTTCCGAAGCGCTCAAGCTCCCGCCGCGGAGCGGGGCCCCCGAGTACCGCATTCTCCGGCCACTCCGTTCGCGAAAATACCCCAAGCCGCATTTCGTGACGTACGCCGTCGAGACGGAGCCGGGCCTGCACGCGATCGCGTACCGTCTCCTGGACGAGCCGCACTATTCGCGTCCGCCCCGCGGGTACGACCGGGCCGTGCTCTACGTGTCGCACCATTCGAGCGACGCGGAGCTTCGCGAGGAGCCGCTCGTCGGCACGCTTCTCGAAGAGGAGCCGGCCTCGGCTTTCTTCGCTTGCGACGTGCGCGGCATCGGCGAGTCGCGGCCAAACACCTGTGGTCAAGACACGTTCCTCCAGGCGTACGGCAGCGACTTCTTCTACGCCAGCCACGCCATCATGCTCGACTATCCTTACCTGGGCCAAAAAACCCACGACGTGCTCCGCGTGCTCGATTGGCTCAAAGCCTGCGGCCACAAGGAGGTTCACCTTGCCGCCAAGGGTTGGGGCGCCCTTCCGGCCACGTTCGCCGCGGTTCTTGCGGACAACGTCGTCCAGGTCACACTCAAAAACGCTCTTACGTCGTACGCCCAGATCGCCGAGTCGGAAGATTACCAGTGGCCTCTTTCCTCCCTGCTGCCGGGCGTGCTGGAAAAATTCGACCTGCCCGACTGCTACCGCGCCCTGGCGGCGAAGAACCTGCGTCAGATCGACCCATGGGGCCCCGGCGCTGATGGGGGGTGAAGTCGCCGTTATCTCTTAGTACCTCGTGACATATGAAATTGTGGGTGGCTGGCGGCTGAGCGTAGCGAAGCCCCAGGGCGTCACGACCCGGGGTACCGCCGTGCTTTGCCCCAGCCACCCAACTGCCAG
>JBDRTC010000903.1:0-15035 GCA_043824335.1 Planctomycetota bacterium
ATCCTCCTCCACCGGATGGGGCTCCGTCTCCCCCGACAGAAAAAGCCGTGAGCCAAATGTAGTGAAGACTTTCGGGCCCCGACCCCCAAAAACAAGGCATTTGCGCTCACAACTGTGGAACTTGGGCTAGCGGGGCACCACGGATCTCACAAGATGAATCGCAGAACGGCCGGTTGCCCTATAGTGATTGCTCAAAAGGACTTAAGCCGGGCAGACAGCGTTTGCAAACCCACCCGCTCCGTGATTGACCACGGGCATCCGACCGTATTCTTCCTGGCGGCCGGGCCCATCAAGGCGGGAGGGCGGTGCGGCAACGTCGTCGCAGGCACCAACGCTTGGGCGGGAAATGTTGCGAAAGGTCGGAAGGACCTCGACCCACCGGCCCTCTGAGCGGCCGCACACGTTGCGGACCACTCGGGAAGACACGGTGAACTTTACACTCTTGGCGGACGCGGCGGGCTTATGCGTCGCCGTCGACGATCCGAACGTTCTCGGCTCGTGGGCCCTTGGGGCCGTGTCCTTCGTCGTACTCGACGGCCTGACCTACGTTGAGGGTCTCGATGGACCCCGCCTGGACCGCGGAGTGGTGAAAGAAGATGTCACCCCGTTCTCCAGCAATGAAACCAAAACCTCTGTCCGTCACCAACTTTTTGATGGTACCCTGCGGCATGTCCGCCACTCCCTAACAACAGAACTTGAACAAACACGGGCCGCTAGCCCTTACAATCAGCCCCTTCCTCCGAGAGAGGGCTTCGGCCAAAACACGAGAGGGGAGAAAAGCAACCGCAATCGGACACAGACACCTTCGAGAAGGTCACTGGGACACCTACCGCAGCACGACACAAGGAAGGACTCACGCAACGGAGTTCGGGGCTCATGTCTCCTTTTCACCACCCTTTAACACGCGCCAAGCCTACCACATTCCGACCGCAACGCAAAGGGGTTCGGGCCCCCTTGAAGGCAAGAATCCCGAAATACCGACAGAATCGCTCCTGCAACCGCAAAGGCAACGCCCACACTCCCACATCCCTTGCCCCGCCCCAAAATGACCCCAAGGAGGGGGGTTATCCTAGTAGGTTTAGGTCATTTCTTCCGCGTGGCGACGAGTCGGACGGGTTCAATCTCTATCCGGCCGAGGTCCGCTCAAAGTGCGGCGTTCGAGAACGTTCGAGAAAACCGCGAGAAGCATGCCTCGAATTGCTGGTGCATCTCCAGACCTCAGAGATATTCCTTCAACACGTTGGGCAACTCTTCGAACGCGAAGAGGCGGTTGTAATCGAGGAGCCCGGCCAGGGCCCGCGAGAAGACGCGGTGGCCCATCTCCTCAAGGATGGCAATGGGATTCAGGCCGCCGGCGACGACTGAGCCGATCCGCCCGTGGGGAACCGGCAGTCCCAGCACCGGCTGGCCCGGCAGCCCCACCTCCATAAATGCGCCCAACCCAACGGCCGAGAGCCTCTCGCCGAGGTGCAGCACGTGATCGCGGCTGTCTTCGGGCATCTCGCGGTAGCTGGCCCCGATCAGGCCGTTCCCCTCCCGAATGGCTCCGCAATAGTCGGTCATTCGGCTGCGGATGAAGACCTCAAGCGGATCGATGCTGGTGCCGTCGTAATGGATCATCTCGACGAATCGGGTCGGCTGCCCGTTTCGCAACTCCAGGAGGCCGCCGAACCGGGAGTTGGTGGGGACGCCGTGCTTTAAGAGCACTCCATTGAGCGTGATGGAGCAGACCGTGCAGAAGCCGATCCTGTCTTGCGGCACGGTTACCCCTCCGACCGTCTCTCCCGGGGCCAGAAGCGCCAGGCGATTACCCATGGCGTACCCGTCGGCGAAGACTTTGCAGACCGCGTCGGTGTTGGCGGCCAGTTGGCGGGGATTGACCAGCGACGTGTTGACGACGACCTCTCCGGTGCGGGTGGCCAAGTCAAACGTCATGCTGTACGTCATCTGGTCGATCTTGGCCGAAAGATAGCCCACCCGCTCGAGGATCTGCGCCGCATGGAGTTCGGCCAGCCCTTGCTCGGTAATCACCCGTCCCCGTCGCCCGTGTGCCTCGGTCAGTCCCTCGGCATCCAGCTCTTTCAGGTAAAGGCGGACCGTTCGCTCGCTGAGGTGGTATCCGGCTACCGACAGGTCGTGGGCGAGCCGCGACGAGGGGACGGGATTGGCCGCCTTGCCGAGCGCATTGAGGATTTCGGTGCGGTGGCGTTCTTTTTTTTCCATATCAAGGCTTCTCCTTGCGCCGTGGCAGGTCGAAGCGGCAGCGCCTGGGTGCGAGGCTGCCGTAGAGGTCCATTATACGGCAATTGCACACAGGTTCCAGTAGTCGATATTGCCGTGAAGCGTTCCAGTCACGGCATAAATACCGCTATTTTCCTCTTGAGTTCCTCGCGGGATGGCCGCACCGGAACCCCGAATGGGCCCTATTCTCACGAAAATCCCAGAAAGGGGGTTTTGTTCCCTGGTGGCTCAAGTATAACTGGGGACTGACTTGCGGCATTGACATGCCATAAAGCCTGGCATTTACTGCCGCTTGGATGCCGGTCAAACCGTCCGTTTGAGGGTGCATTTTTGCCGGAGTGCGTTTTCCCGGAATCATCCACGCCATTTCCATTTAACGCCAGACTGTCCCCGCAGCTCCACGCGGGACCGTCGGAAACTACAGAAAAGGAGAGTCGAGAATGAACTTGCAGTCGCCTTGCGGGAACGACGCGTCGGAAACCAAGAACCGCTCGCGAAACGTGGCCCCCTACTCGGGCCTTTGCACCCGGTGCCTGGACAGTTGCGTCGGCAACTGCGAGGTGTTCAAGGCCTCCATGCGAGGTCGCGACGTCATCTACCCGGGACCTTTCGGCGATCTCACGGCCGGCGGCGACAAGGAATACCCGGTCGACTATTCGCACCTGAACATCATGGGCTACGCCCTGGGCGGCAAGGCGATCGACGAGGCCAATCCCGACAAGGCGATCTTCCCCGACGTCGACACGTCCACCGTCTACGGGCATACCCACCCCGTGCGCATGCGAATGCCGATCTTCACCGGCGCGCTGGGCTCCACCGACATCGCCCGCAAGCACTGGCGGGGCCTGGCCGCCGGGGCCGCGATCAGCGGCATCTCGCTGGTGGTGGGCGAGAACGTCTGCGGCATCGATCCCGGCCTGGAGAGCGACGAAGCCGGGCGAGTCACGCGCTCTCCCGAAATGGAGCGGCGCCTCAAGGAGTACGAGCGGTGGAAGGACGAATACGGCGACATCATCGTGCAGATGAACGTCGAGGACACGCGCTTGGGCGTGGCCGAGTATGTCGTCGAGAAGTTGGGCGTCACGACCATCGAGCTCAAGTGGGGCCAGGGCGCCAAGTGCATCGGCGGCGAGATCAAGGTCCGCGACCTCGACCGGGCGCTCGAGCTTCGCAGGCGGGGCTACATCGTCACGCCGAACCCCGAGGACCCCCACAATCAGGCCGCTTTCAAGTCGGGCGCGATCCGGGAGTTCGAGCGCCACTCGCGGCTGGGCTTCATCGAGGAGGACGAGTTCCTCCGCTCGGTCGAGTACCTCAGGCGCCAGGTCGGGGCCCAGCGCGTCTCGCTGAAGACCGGCGCTTACGGTCCCCGCGAGCTGGCCATGGCCCTGAAATGGTGCTCCAAGGCCCGCGTCGATCTGCTCACCATCGACGGCTCGGGCGGCGGCACCGGGATGAGCCCCTGGCGGATGATGGAGGAGTGGGGCATTCCCACCTTCTACTTGCAGGCGATGGCCTACGACTTCGCCAAGAAGCTGGCCACCCGCGGTGAATGGATCCCCGACCTGGCCATGGCCGGCGGCTTCTCGACCGAGGACCACATCTTCAAGGTCCTCGCCATGGGCGCGCCTTACTTCAAGGCGGTCTGCATGGGCCGGGCCCTGATGATCCCCGGTTTCGTGGGCGACAACATCGAAGCCGTGCTCCAGGGCGACGGCCAGACGAAGTGGAAGAAGCTCCCCACCACCGTGAGCGCTTTCGGCGAAAAACCCGATCAGATCTTTGCCACCTACGAGACCCTCGTCGAACGATTCGGCAGAAACGAAGTGGAGGAAATGCCCCTGGGCGCCATCGGCATGTACACCTACGTCGACAAGCTGAGGACGGGGCTCACGCAGCTCATGGCCGGGGCGCGGAGCTTCCGGCTGGATACCTTGAGCCGCGCCGACGTCGTCTCGCTCACCGAGGAAGCGGCCAAGGTTTCCGGAATCCCCTACATCATGGAAGCCGGCATGGCCGAGGCCGAAGCGATCCTCAACGGCTAATCGCCCTCTTGCGGCAGTCAAAGATCAGCCGTAGCCGTAGGTTATGCTTCAGCATAACGAAACTCACGGCTATCGGATGTCCGGCACGACTGGTATTTCCGCGTTCGCGGCGCCGCGGGCCGCACGCTCACCTTTCACTTCACCGAAGGGAACGTGCTCGGCGTGCGAGGGCCGACCGTGAGCACCGACGGCGGAGAAACCTGGGCCTGGCTCGGCGCCGAAAGCATGAAGGGGGCGTCGTTCGTCTATGTGTTCACCGCGGAGGCAGACGAGGTCCGCTTCTGCCTGGGGATGCCGTATCAGGAAGCGAACCTTCACGAATTCCTCAAGCGGCACGAGGGCAATCCCCACTTGCTGGTTGAGCACCATTCAACGACCAGGAAGGGGCGCGAAACCGAGCGGCTGCGCGTGGGCCGGCTTGACTGCGAGCCCCTGTACCGGGTGCTCTTGACCTGCCGCCACCACTCGTGCGAGATGATGCCCAACTGGACGCTGGAGGGCCTCATCGACGCGGTGCTGGCCGACACGCCCGACGGCCGTTGGCTCCGCGAGCACGTCGAATTCCTGGTGCTTCCTTTCATGGACACCGACGGCGTCGAGGAGGGCGACCAGGGCAAGAACCGCTCGCCACACGATCACAACCGCGACTACCTGGGCCAGAGTATTTACCCCTCTGTGGCGGCGATCAAGGAGTTCGTTCCCAAGTGGTCCGAGGGCCGGCTGCGAGTGGCCATCGACCTGCACTGCCCCTACATCCGCGGCGGCGGCGACGGTCCCAGCAGCAACGAGCGGATCTTCGTCGTCGGCAACCCTTCCCAAGAGACGTGGAAGCGGCAGGAGCAGTTTTGCCGCGTGCTCCAGGAGGTTCAAGCCGGGCCGCTCGTCTACGACCCCAAGCACAACCTCCCCTGGGGCCAGGCTTGGAACACGCTCGATGCGCCCCGCAGTTGCTCCCGCTGGATCGCCACGCTCCCCGGCGTGCTCGTGGGCACCACCATGGAAATCCCCTACGCCAGCGTCGCCGGCACGCCCGTTACCGTCGACTCCGCCCGCGCCCTCGGCCGCGATCTCGCCCGGGCGATCCGCGTGTATCTCGAAAAGCACGCCCGATAGCGGCCAGCGCTGGCTCCGCCCACTCTACTCGAACCATTGTCGGCTCCGCGCCACGACGTCTTCGTGACTGAGGACGTCGCCTCGTTGGATCGCTTCCTCAGCGCGCTCGATCTTTGCCTTCAGATATAAATCGTGCATGAGCTTCTCGGGATCGAACTGGTCGGGAAGCTGCTCCAGCATCGCCAGAAGCTCTTGTTTCTTCACTGCGATACCTCGTGATTGATGGAAGGACTACTGCCTTCAGTATAGGGGCGTACCTGCCAAACAGCAAGTCACACATTGGGGCGATCTTGTCCTTCCCACAGCGACGCGGGGCACAGCGAATTTCGCTCGCCTCGTGCGACCACTGCTGCAGCGAGTTGACGGTCGGACCAGTTCGCCCTAGACTTGACGTTCTGAATTGCCCACCCGTGCGACGATTCAGTGGTATCGTCTCCCTTGGAAGTTCGTAGGTCATCGAGAGCAGCCCAGAGAAAATGTCTGTTTCGGAAAACGCCATTGAGCCGTTAGCCATCAACACCATCCGCACCCTCTCAATGGACGCCGTCGAGGCGGCCAACAGCGGGCATCCGGGCACGCCGATGGCCCTGGCCCCGGTCGTGTATTTGCTGTTCAACGAGGTGTTGCGGTACGACCCGGCCGCGCCGCACTGGCCGGGCCGGGACCGGTTCGTCCTCTCCTGCGGACACGCCTCGATGCTCCTCTACTCGATCTTGCACCTCGCCGGGGTCCGCAAGCGGGGCACCGGCTGCCAGGCAGAGGACGGGAAGTCCGTCACGTTAGACCAAATCCGCCAGTTTCGCCAGCTTGACAGCCGATGCCCGGGCCATCCGGAAGTTGGCCACACCACGGGCGTGGAAACCACGACCGGACCACTCGGCCAGGGGGCTGGTAACAGCGTCGGCATGGCCATTGCCGCCCGCTGGCTGGCCGCCCATTACGATCGGCCCGATTTCGAGCTGTTCGGCTTCAACGTTTACGCGCTGGCCAGCGACGGCGACCTGATGGAGGGGATCGGCGGCGAGGCGGCCTCGATCGCGGGGCACTTGGGGCTTTCGAACCTCTGCTGGGTTTACGACGACAACCGGATCACCATCGAAGGGGAGACCTCGCTTTCGTTCAGCGAGGACGTGGTGGCGCGATTCGCCGGCTACGGCTGGCACGTGGTCCGGGTCGACGACGCCAACGATCTCGATGCCCTGCGAGCGGCTTTCCAGGCGTTCCACGCCACCACGGATCGCCCCACGCTGATCGTCTGCTCCAGCCACATCGCCTGGGGCGCCCCCAACGCCCAAGACACGGCCGGCGCGCACGGGGCTCCGCTCGGCGGCGAGGAGGTGCGGCTGGCCAAGAAGGCGTACGGCTGGCCGGAGGACGAGCCGTTTCGCGTGCCCGGGGAAGTAGTGGCCCATTTTCAGGAGGGCGTAGGCGCGCGGGGGAAAGAGTTGAGCGACGCCTGGTACGCCCGATTCGACAAATACACAGAGGCGCACCCGGAACTGGCCGATCAGGTCCATCGGATGATCCATCGGCGGCTACCCGAGGGCTGGGACGCCGACCTGCAGGCGTTCGAGCCCGACGGAAAAGGGATGGCCAGCCGGGCCTCATCCGGGAAGGTGCTCAACCAGGTGGCCCGGAATGTCCCCTGGCTCTTGGGCGGCTCGGCCGACCTGGCCCCGTCGAACAAGACCATGCTCACCTTCGACGAGGTGGGCAGCTTCAGCGCCCGGAACCCCGCCGGGCGCAACTTCCATTTTGGCATCCGCGAGCACGCCATGGGGGCGATCTCCAACGGCATGGCCCTCTCTGGCCTGCGGCCCTACGCCGGAACGTTCTTCGTCTTCAGCGACTACATGCGGCCCGCGATGCGATTGGCCGCGATGATGGAGCTGCCGGTGATTTACATCTTCACCCACGACTCGATCGGCGTGGGCGAAGACGGGCCCACGCACCAGCCGGTCGAACAGTTGGCCGCGCTTCGGGCGATCCCGAATCTCCTGGTCATCCGTCCCGGCGACGCCAACGAAGTGGCCGAGGCCTATCGGACGATCCTTCCGCTCACCAGGCAGCCGGCCGCGTTGGTGCTCACGCGCCAGGACCTTCCCACGTTGGACCGGAGCGTTTACGGGCCCGCTTCCGGATTGCACCAAGGCGGTTACGTCTTGGCCGACGCCCCGGGCGGCACGCCCGAGGTCATCCTCCTCGGCACCGGCAGCGAGCTTTCGCTCTGCGTGGAAGCCCACGGGGAGCTTACCACGGAGGGAGTCAAGGCCCGGGTGGTGAGCATGCCCTGCTGGGAGCTTTTTGACGCCCAGCCGGCCGAGTATCGCGACTCGGTGCTCCCGCCGGAAGTGACCCGGCGCGTGGCGGTCGAGGCGGGAATCGCGCAGGGATGGGAAAAATACATCGGCACTTCAGGTCGCTTCGTGGGCATGCACGGGTTTGGCGCCTCGGCCCCCTACAAGCGTCTTTACGAGCATTTCGGCATCACGGCCCAGCGCGTCGTCGCCGAGGCCAAGGCCACTCTTGACGGCAAGTGGTAATGGACGACCTCACCGTTCGCCCCGAAACACCCGACGACCATCGAGCGGTTTATCAGGTGAACGCCGCGGCGTTCGGCCGGGAGACGGAAGCGGACCCCGAAAATGAGCAGGACATCGCCGGGACGGTCGAGTTCCCTTCGGTATTCAACGACGCATGGTAGACGGACGTCACGAACGGCTAGGCAACTTCATCAGACAGAGCCTATTCGAACGTCTTCGGGGGCTCAAAATTCTCCGGCTGGGGGAAGTCCTGGTTGGCTTCGAGTTCTTCCATCGTAGGAGTCTTGGAGGGCACGCCGCCGGGCGGTACGTCGAGGCCGGCGATCCAGACGATCCCGTTTAAGACCACCGTGCGGAAGCTGTCTTGGGCCCAGTTCCACTGCCAGTGGCCGCCGGTGAAGCCGAAGCCCCGACCGCCGTCCGCGCGCTCGCACGCCCAGGCCAAGTGCTCGGGCTCGCCTTTTCCGGCGCGCACCGTGGGGTTGTTGCTGTGAGGGCCGTCGGGTCGCTCCCGCGTGCTGTCGGGCGGAACGGCCGTGAGGATCGGGGTCACGCCCTCCATGTTCTCGGGAAAACGCATGTGGTAGTACCACTCGTCGTCGATCGCAAACGGCTTCAGGCCGCGCGAGATCGGATGATCGGGAAAGCTCTCAAAACTCGCCTTCCAGTGGGGATTGACCGACCAGTCCGATTCAAAATAGCCGCCGATCCAACCGAGCAGGTAGTCGCCCGGCTCGCCTTTGGGGATCTCGACGCCGTAGTGGAGACACGCCAGCCCGACGCCCTGCTTCATCAACCGGTCGACCTCTTCGAGATGTTTCATCGCCACGTGCCCGCCGCCGCCGTCGCAGAAGATCACGACCGCGTCGGCGCCGGCCAGGGCGGTCGGGTCCTCGGGCCAGCCGTTGCGGTAGACCGCGGCGTGAACGTCCGGCACGTTCTCGTTCAAACACTTCGCCAACAGCAAGCATCCGGCGTTGTGCTCGTGGCCCCCGTAGCCGTGGCTCGGCCCGCCCGCGATGAAGACGATCTTCTTCTTGTCTTCCATCTTCAGCCGTTTGAGCCGGAGGTTGCGGACCTGGATTTTCATCGGCGGTCCCTGGTGGACCTGGATGGCCAGAATGCCGCTGCGGCGCCGCATCTCCGTGTCTTCGTCGGTCGCTTCCGACATCACCTGGCCGTTGATCTTGTGGACGAAGTGGAAGCCCTCGGCCGTGATCTCGTACTCGTTCCAGTCTTCCTTCTTGACGTATTTTTGCAGCTCCTCGGGGCCGGCGAACTGCTCGGCGACCGTCGGCTTGTGGTCCTCGCCGATCACGGTTTTCTGGCCGCGGTCGGCAAGGATGCCGCGATAGCGCTCGCCGTAGAGGATGCCGGAGTAGCGGTCGCCGGCCTCGAAATCGGCCTGGTATCCGCCGACGACCCACTTGCCCCACTCGTCGGGCTTCTCGAAGCTGCGGTACTGTACGCCGGAGTTTCCGCCCACGAGGCGGTAATCGAAGCGGAGCACGAAGTCGTCGAGCTTGCCCTGCCGCCAGATGAGGAACGTGTTGTGCTCGGTGGGGTTCTCCGCGGTGGTCTGGCCGGTGATCGCTCCGTCCTCGACGCTCCAGAACCGGGGGTCGCCGTCCCAGCCCTCGAGCGTCTCGCCGTTGAAGATGGGGACGAAGCCCTCCTCCGCATCGGCTCCCCAGGCCGTGCCGGGCGCGAGTCCCGCGGCGAGCAGCAGGGAAACGCCGATCGAAACGCAAACCATCCTCGCAACGCGCCAGGCAGATCGTGAATTCATCATCATCTCCTCTCAAAAGGTGCTACCTTGGTTTCGACGCGGTCTCGTAGGGTGCGTACAACACACCACCGGAAATCCGCTCTGATACCTCCCAAATGGTGCGTTTCACGCACCCCACGGACAATAAGACGCCGTGCTTGGGTCCCAACGTGGTTTGCCAGGCCGCCATTCTAGCAGCCGTACCGGCCGCTGTGCAAACGGACGCGATCGTCTGGATGTCCAGCCCGTTCCTAAAAAAGCGGCGTTGAACTCTCAGTCGTTCCGTTCGGGCAACGGCGATCGCTAAAATGGGGGGGCGATGACGACATCACCTCCCCGTGGGCATGGGTCATTACACCATAAGACGGGGGCGAATGGAGACGGCACAGCCACCGCCTCCCATTGCAGCGTTCAAGCCACTTCCTCTCGTGGCCCGACCTACCCTGCCCGGTGTCGACCTCCATCTGATGGGCGGCGACCTCGGCGTCGCTGAAGCTTCCCCCGGGCCGCGGACACCACGTTTCCGCGAATCCTGTCGAGCAGGTTGCCGACCTCGGAGAGGGCGGAATCGGCCACGTGGACCATTCCCGCCGCCCGGGCCGCGTAGGCCGAACCGCGTTGGATACCTTGGATCTCCTTGCCCTCGGCGGCCAAAATGCCGTCCCGTTTGATTCCGGCAAACGCAACGATCCGCACACCGATCAAAAACGCGGTCATTCCGCCCAGGATGTACGGCAGCGCCGGATTGCCGCCGACGTCGTCCGAATCCGGCAACGGCTTCGCTGGGATAAGCCCTTTCAATAGGTCGTCCGGCTCGTGCCGTCCCCACGAGCCACTTCCACGCTTTACTTCCTCGATTGTTCGTCTGGTCAGGACATCCCGCGGGAAGCATCCGGCCCGGGCCAACACCAGTTCGCATGCTTCCTGGGCCGAGTAAGTTTGGACCGGCGGCACCGGCGTTTCGGTCTCCTGTTTCGTACCCTTGCTGGCGTAATGCTTCGCCCATGCCTGCAGCTTGTGAGATTCGGCCCACGGTGCGGTCAACAACGCCAAGACAAACTCGGTGACTAGTGTGAGTCTCTTCACAGTGCTGTCCCCTTACTTACCAAGCCCAAGCATTGGTCAGATGATCCAGAATCGTTTCTCCTTGTTGGCTTTCGTTGGGGATCAATCGGTCATTGACTGGTGCCGTGGCCGATCTGGATGGTCATCTTGGTCTCGTCGCCGTGTTCAGTGGGGGCGGCGGCGTACCAGAACAGGAACTTGCCGTTGCGGAAAATGATGTCGAACGACATGAACGTACCGCCGTCCCAATCTCCGGGCTTGCCGACGTCCAGAACCGGGTCGGTGCCGGACTTGGCCCAGTTCAGTCCGTCCGGCGACGTGGCATGCCCGATTCTCCACGCCGTTTTGCCTTTGTAGGTGCCGCTGCCGAGGTACCACACGTGGAAGCCGTCCTCGAGTTTCAAAACGCACGGACCGGCGTGCGACTGCTCGTCCCAACTGCCTTTCGGGCCGAGCGGCAGGGCCGGTTTCGGTTCTTTCGTCCACCCGATTCCGTCCTCGGACATGGCCATGTAGGCTTTGAACTCCCACACTTGCTTTCCGTCTTTCACTTTTCGTCCGCCCGCGCAGTAGTACAGGTGGAAACCGTTTTCGGCGACTCGGACGACACATGGGTCCAGGATGTTGCCTGCCAGGACTAACTTTGGTTTGCTCCAGTCAAAACCGTCCTTGGACGTCCGCATCTGTAATCCATGCCTACCGGCATCGTCCTTGCCGGGATGATACAGGCGGAACACATTGTCAACCTTGATCGCATACGGCATGCTGCCAGGGAAGAGCGGGTTCTTCTCGTATTTCGTCCAGTGGATGCCGTCTGTCGAGGTAGCCATTCCGATCTTCTTGGGTTTGCCGTACTGGGTCCCACCGGAGTAGAAGTGGAACTTGTCACCGTCATCGAGCACCGTGAAACAACCCAGTGTCTGGTCGTCCCACGCGCCTTTTTCCCCAACCTTGATCACGGGATTGTTGGGATAACACACCAGGCTCCGCGCCAACTTCGTATAGTTGACCTTTCCATCCGCGCGCTGTGGCCGGTCTCCCGAGCGAGCCACCATTTTGACCGCCGGCCCCCCCGGATCTCCGGTCGCCGCCGAATTTCTTGAGACCTTGCGGTCGGGCGTTTCGGCGGGACCAACCTTTCGGTCGGTGCCCGGAGACCCGCGCCGATCGCCAGGCTCGGCAGGAGCGTCGCCCTCCCGTCCGCCGGCGGCTACGTTGATCACAACGCGGCAGCCGAAGTCGTTGATCCAGGCCGTGACACCGTCGCCGTCCCCTTCGGGATGGAAGAGCCGGCGGTACGCGCTGCGGGCGTACTTGGCGTAACGGAACCACGACCCGCCGCGCAATACGCGAAAGCGGCCGGACTCCGGCCCTGTGGGATCAACCAGCGGCGAGTCGAAGTAGTAATCGGCGTCGTACCAATCGGCGCACCATTCCCAGACGCCGCCGTGCATGTCGTACAAACCCCAGGCGTTCGGCTTCTTT
This sequence comes from Planctomycetota bacterium, assembly GCA_043824335.1. Taxonomy (GTDB): domain Bacteria; phylum Planctomycetota; class Planctomycetia; order Pirellulales; family Thermoguttaceae; genus JBDRTC01. The sequence goes on from JBDRTC010000903.1 coordinate 12,261, forward strand.
TGGCCCACATCATGGTAGAAGGCCTTGCCGCGATAGCCCGGCTGGCCGGGCCAGTTCATGTTGCCTTGGAACCAGGCATACTTGCCCAGTTGCGACTCGTCGTCTCCGAAGTGGAACTCGGTCATGCTGCCGGCGCGGCAGGCGTATTCCCACTGCACCTCGGTCGGCAGACTCGGTTGGAGTTCAAGTTTTAGCTTGTCGTCTACATGCTGAAGCCTTGACTCCAGCAATAGCGTTCTTTTCCGTAGTGCCGCGACAAATTCCTGGCAGTCATTCCAACTGAGCACGTTCATGGCCTTCGTGGGGCCGGCCATTTCGTTGTCGCCTTGCGTGATTTCCGTGAGCCACGGGTGCTTGCCCATCACGGCTTCCCACTGGCTCTGCGTGACCTCGTGCCTGGCCATGTAGAACGGCTTCGAGATTACGACGCGATGCACCGGCAACTCGTCTTTCGTTCCGTTGGCCGAACCCATCAGAAAGGAACCGGCGGGGATCAAGACGAACTCTATATTCACGTTACCACCCAGGTCGATTGTCAGTTCCTTTGGTAGGTCCCGGCCGGCGGCCGGGGCTTCTCTCGCACCGGCTTTCAAGGCTGCCAGGACTTCTTCCGAATCCGCGCCGGGATCTCGCTTCTGTTGGCGGCGCTCTTCGTCGGGGTCGACTGCCGGCGGCACCCCTTCGACCCCTTTGATTCTCATGGCAACCCGGAAGCTCATGTGGGGGTGTTGATTGGATCGCTGGGTAATCCGCATGCGGTAGGCTGAATCTCCGCCCCAACGTCCCCAGTCGAAAGAGCTGCCACGGATGATGCGACGCAGATCCCCTTTTTCACTCTGCACCACCGGACCGGCCGGATCGTTGAGCGATGCTTCCTTGTACGAAAAGCGGTGCCACCAGTCAGCGACGTATTCCCACATGTTGCCGTGCATGTTGTACAACCCGAAGGCGTTCGGTTGTCGCTGCGCGACACGCTGCGGGACGTCGAACTTCTGGCCGCCGTCCGACCAGATTGCGTGTTTGTTTCCCTCGCGGTCGAAGTCGGCCAACTCGCCGAAACTCCACGGCGTGGTGCTTCCCGCACGGCAGGCGTACTCCCACTGGGCCTCGGTGGGCAGACTGTATTCGAGGCCGTCTCTTTCGCTCAGCCACTTGCAGAAGGCCATGCAGTCGTTCCAGCAGAGGTGCATGACCGGCTCGTCGTCCGCCTGCTTGAGCGGTGGTCTTCGCCAAGCCATCGGCTTGCGCCAGGTGGACATCGGCCGTCCACCTTTGTACGGCTGGCCATGATTAAGACCCTGTTCCGCCTCGGTCTTGTAGCCGGTGGCTTCGACGAACTGACGGAACTGCCCGACTGTCACCTCGGTAGCTCCCAGGTAGAACGGTTTCGTCAACCTGACGCGGTGAGCGGGCACCATAAGCATCGACCAAGTGATCATGCCGCCGCGGTTCTTCTTCAGTTCCGGGTCGTTCTCGAACACTGTGAGAAGCTCGTCAAACTGCTCTTCGGTACGCCCCATCGTGAACTCGCCAGGCGGCAGCAGGACCAGTTTCATGCCAATGGAGTTCGTGTGGACGAGCTTCTTGCCGATGTGCCTGGCCCACTGCTGCTGAGACTCTTTGGCCTGCTCGGCGCTGAACGGCGCTTTGGCCAGCGGGGGCGTGTCGGCGGCGGAAATCGCCGTCACAGACAAAACACCAATGGAGCCGGCGGCTACCGCGAGTACGATCAATTTGTTCATGGTTTGTCTCCACAACGGCGATTGCTTCCCAACCGGGAAGCAGGTACAACCCACATGCACCGAAAATGGCGCGTTGTTAGAATGAAAAACACGATCGTCACTTAACACCGTCTCGGCGGTTAGCGAGTTCGTTGTTCATCGGCTAAGTCTCCCGTTTGTAACGACGCCATTCATGCGGTCGTTTCTACGCGCGGCTACTCCGCCGGCTTGACGCAGCGAAAGCCGATCGCGGCGGTCAGCAGCGGTGCGCGGGCGTGGCGCTTGTTGCAGGTCAGGAATTCCGGTGAACGGCCCTGGCAGAAGCCCTTGAACATGCGGGCGTAGCCCTGAGCGGAACTCCCTGTCGCCGGTCCCTTTGGGTCAATCACGAGGCCACCCATTGGCGCCTTGTCGTAATAGACGTCGCTATAAAAATCCGCGCACCACTCGGCCGCGTTGCCGGCCAGGCCGAACAGGCCGTCGGGCGTTGCGCCGGCGGGGAAAGCATCCACCGGCGTGTAGTCCCCGCTGGTGAGAAAGAAACCCCGCGTCTTGTCCGGCGGCTCGTTGCCCCAGGGATACGTGCGGCCTTCGCTCCCGCCCGCGGCGAATTCCCACTCCGCTTCAGTGGGCAATCGTTTGCCGGCCCACTCGGCATAACCGACTGCCTGATACCAGTTGACCGCGATCACCGGCCACTTTGCCTTGTCCGCGTCAACTGTGAATCGCCCGTCCGTGTTGTGCTTGATGTTCGACCACGGCGCCGAGTTCCAATAGCCGGGATTGCCGTCATTGAGGAAGCGGCAGTGCTCCTCGTTGGTTACCTTGTATTTATCAATGTGGAACGACAACACGCGCACGTGGTACCTCTCGCCGGTCCGCTCGCCCAACTCGGCACTTTGCGACGTGTAGTAATGTCCGGGCCGCACATACTCGCCGCCTTCGATGAGTACCATGCCTTCCGTTCCCAGCTTCTTTCCAGCTTGGCGGTTGACCGGAATGCGGTCGGGTTCAATTCCAGTTTCAGCGTATCGGCGTCCCAGCAGGTTGCGGA
>JBDRTC010000904.1:0-6788 GCA_043824335.1 Planctomycetota bacterium
GCGAATGCTCATCGGCGTCTTGAACATGTACTTCTCGGTGAACCCGGTACACTCGAAGCTCATGGCCATCTTGTCGAACTCGTAGGTGACGATCTCGACGTCGGGCATCACGCCGTCGTCCTCCCCCTCGTCGAACTTCCAACGCCCGCCCACGCACTGAACCGTTTTGGCGTGCGGCGGGTCGCCGAGCACCATGCGGGCGGCGTCGAGGGTGTGGATCGCGTCGGACCCGTTGCCGCCGGAAAACCGCCAATAGCCGTACCACTGGCGATGAAGCCGCTCGTTATACGGCCGATCGGGAACGGGGCCCAACCATTTATCCCAGTCGAGCCCCGGGGGCGGGTCGCTGTCGGCCACCGACTTTCGGGGATAGCCGCCGTAGACGAACGAGTACATCCCGAACACTTTGGCGTAGAGGACCTTCCCCAGGCCTCCCTCCTTGACGTAATCGCGGGCGGCAAACATGTAGGGGGCGCTGCGCGTTTGCGTGCCCGCCTGAACGACGCGGTTGTACTTGCGGGCCGCCTCGATCATCTTGCGGCCCTCCCAGATCGAGGCCGAGATGTTTTTCTCCACGTAGACGTCTTTCCCCGCCTGGCAGGCCCGCACCGTAGCTAGGGCGTGCCAGTGCTCGGGCGTGGCGACCACCACGGCGTCGACGTCCTTGTCGCCGAACACTTCGTCCATCTCCTTGACGAACTTGGGGGCAAAGCCCTGCACCTTCTCCAGCTCGCCGATGGCGTGGGCGCCGCGGGCGTCTTCCACGTCGCACACGTACTTGACTTCGACGTTTTCGAGCTTGGCCAGGTTCTTGATCACCATCCGCCCGCGGCCACCAGCCCCGATCAGCCCGAGGACGACCTTTTCGTTGGCCGCCCGGGCGGCCGCCGGTTGCCCGACGCCGAGCACCGATGCCCCGGCCGCCATCGCCGTGGCGCCCCCGATCGACGTGCCGACAAAACTTCGCCGCGTAATCTTCGACATGGCTGATCTCCTCTGGCGTGGGAAGGGGACAGTCCCATTTTCCCTGCGGGAAAATCGGGACAGTCCCCGAGTTATTCTCCGGCCGCCGCTTGCGATTTGTCACGCTTGATCTTCTCGGTGCTCTCCACCAGCGCTTGAAGCTTCGCCTCATCGACCTCGACGCCCAGGCCGGGGCCGGTGGGGACCTGGGCCGTGTCGCCGGTGATATCGAGCGGTTTGGCCAGGACGTCGGCGGTGAGAAATTGGGGGCCGTTCAGGGCGGCCGGCTTGTCGAGGCCGAACGCCCCACAGAGCACCAGCGACGCGGCCAGCGAGATGTCGGGGTCGGTCAGCCCGCTCATCAGCCAGAAGAGCCCGGCATCCTGGACGAGCTCGATCTGCCGCTTTGCCGACAGGAGCCCGCCGCAACGGGAAACTTTGACCGTCAGGCCGTCGACCATTTTCAGACGGATGAATTCTTCGGCTTCCACCGGCGAGATCACGCCCTCGTCCATGCTGATCGGCAGGGCCCCCTGCTTTTTCAGCGCCTGGTAGCCGCTGATGCGGTTGGGTCGGAGAGGCGCTTCCAGGACGTCGGCGCCCGCGTCGGCCAGCTTTGGGGCCACCTCGAGGGCCGTGGGGAGGTCGTAATGGCCGTTGGCGTCGAGCCAAAGGTAGCTCTCGGGCGCGAACTCGCGAATCCGCTTGGCCATGGCGACGTCGAACACCGGATCGGAGCCGACCTTCACGTTGAAGTGGTGATATCCGCGCTTGCGGGCCGCCTCCAGTTGCTCGTCAAGCTCGTCGAGCGAGCGGACGCTGATCGTCCAGTTCAACGTCACGGGCCCGCCCCGGGGACGGCCCCACGTTTCTGCCACCGATCGGCCCGTGAGCTTGCCGGCCAGGTCGTGAATCGCGATGTCCAGACCGGCCCGGGCGATGGGCATGGCGGTGGTGAACGAGGGGGCCAGTGCTCGGTCCATGGCCAGTTGACATGCCTTGATGTCCAGCGGATCGCAGCCGACGATCGCGGGACCCAGGTAACTCTTGAGCACGATCAGGGCCGTCTCGGGCGTTTCGTAGCTCCAGGTGGGGACCGGCAGGCTCTGCCCCCAACCGATCACGCCGTTTTCGGCCGTCATCCTGGTAAACACGACCGCGTGGCCGGGCGAGCCCTCCAGAAATTTCCAGTAGCCCGTCCAGGGGTAATAGACCAGGAAGACGTCGACGGATTCGATTTTCATTTATGGTTCTACCAAGGGGGCAGGGCCAGCGTGCCACCCTCCAAGTGGACCTCGCTCCCGGCGATGAACTCGGCCTCGTCGCTTATGAGGAAGGCCACCGCCCGGGCGACGTCGATGGAGCGGCCCATCCGCTGGACGGGGATTTTCTTGGCCACGTCGGCGTACAGCTCCTCTTTGGGTTTGTCCCACCCTTCGCACGAGGCGGCCAGCATCGGCGTGTCGATCGTGCCGGGGCTCACGCCCACGAACCGCACGCCCTTGGGGCTGTGGTCGGTCGTGAGCGAGCGAATCAGGGCCACTAGCGCTGCCTTCGAGGCGCAGTAAACGGCATGCTCGGGAAAACCGATCTGCGAAGCCACCGAGGTGGTGATGCAGATCACGCCCTTTCCCTGCCGCTCCATCACCGGGATCGCATGTTTCGCGACGAGCACGACCCCCAGCAGGTTCACGTTGATGATCGCGTGAAAATCATCGAGCGAGATCTCCGTGATCTTCTGGTTCCGCAGCACGCCCGCGTTGGCGAAGACCGCGTCGAGCCGGCCGAACGTGTCGACGGCCAGGTCGACGGCCGCCTTGACGTCCTCCTCCTTGCTCACGTCGCCGAAGTGGAAGACGCACTGGTGGCCCTCGCCGCTCAAGCGGTCGGCCAGCGCTTTGCCTGCCTCGGCCTGGATCGACATGGCGACGACCTTCCCCCCGGAGCGTGCAAACAGCTCGGTCGACGCCTCGCCGATCCCCGAGGTGCCGCCGGTAACGAGAATCACTTTGTCGGTAAGATTGCTCATGGTGGTCCTCCTGTCCTTTCAAGCCACGCGTCCCATTATACCGCCGCGGGGGGAAGCCGCAATTCCCGAGTTTTCTTGGATTTTTCCGGATTGGGCCCCGCTTGGGGAAAAGGCCGAAAATGGCGCACCGCGCGTCGATGCTTTGACCGGGCCTGGGGGAGCCGTCTATAATCCATCCCCGGGGCCGCGCCCGCGGCCGAACGATTTCCACCTGCGTTGAAAAAGGGCTTTTCTCATGAAACCGACGCCGGCAGCTCTCGCCTTCTGTGTCGTTCTTCTGGTCGCACCGGTCGAGGCCTCGGCCGAACTGAAGGCCGGCGCGGCGGTCGTCGACGTGACCCCGCCGCAATTGCCCGTCCTCGTCAACGGAGGCATGATTACCCGCAGCGCGGAGAGCGTCAAGGCGCCCGTAAACGCCCGGGCGATCGTGCTGGACGATGGCAAGGAGCGTCTCGGCATCGTCGTCGTCGACAGTTGCATGATGCCGCGTCCCTTGCTGGACGAGGCGAAGAGCCTGGCGGCCCAACAGACGAAGATCCGGGCCGATCGAATGCTGATCTCGGCGTCGCACTCGCACTCTGCGCCGGCAAGCATGGGGTGCCTGGGCACGGAAGCCGATCCGAACTACGTGCCGTTTCTCCGCGAGAAGCTTGCCGAGGCCCTCGCGGCCGCCGAGGCGAACCTGGAGCCGGCCCGCGTGGGCTGGGCGGTCGAAAACGCCGAACGGTTCACTGCCCTGCGACGATGGATTCGCCGGCCCGATCGAATCGCCGAAGACCCCTTCGGCAACCCGACCGTCCGCGCCAACATGCACGCCGGGCGCAATTGGGACGACGTGACCGGCGAATCCGGCCCGGAGGACCCCGACCTGTCGCTCATCTCCTTTCAAGCCAAGGACGGACGCCCGATCGCCGTGCTGGCCAACTTCTCCATGCACTACTTCGGCGACCAGGCGCTGAGCGCCGATTATTATGGATTGTTCTGCGAGGGATTGAAGTCGCGCCTTGCCCCGGACCAGGACGCCAGCCGCCCGCCGTTTGTCGGGATCATGTCGCACGGGTGCAGCGGAGACATCTGGCGACGCGATTACAAGAATGCCACTCCCACCGAAGAGGAAGAGTACACGATCGAGCGATACGCGGAAGGCTTGCGGGAAATCGCGATGCGCGCCTACGACGGGATCGCCTACAACGAAAACGCCGACCTGGCCATGGCCGAGGCGCGGCTGAATCTGAATTACCGCGTCCCCGACAGCCAGCGTTTGGAGTGGGCCCGCGGGATCGTCGAGGCGATGGGCGACCGGCCGCCGAAGGACACGACGGAAGTCTACGCTCGTGAGCAGATCATCCTCCACGAGAGGCAATCGACGGAGATCGTGGTTCAGGCGCTCCGCATCGGCGATATTGGGATCGCCACAACGCCCAACGAAACCTACGCCCTGACCGGCCTGAAGCTCAAGCTTCAAAGTCCGCTTCCCAAGACCATGGCGATCGAGCTGGCCAACGGCGGCGACGGTTACATCGCCCCGCCCGAACAGCTTCTCTTGGGAGGCTACAACACGTGGCCTGCCCGATCCGCCGGGCTGGAAGTCGAGGCCGAGCCAAAAATTGCCGAAACGGCGCTGGGGCTCTTGGAGGAAGTGGCCGGCGGGCCGCGGCGCGATTTCCGGCAGAGCCGCGGCCCCGCTTCGGCAGCCCTGCTAAACGCCAAACCGGCGGCCTACTGGCGACTGGATGAGCTGGCCGGCCCCGTGGCCGTGGATTCGACCGGCCAGAATCGCGATGCGTTCTACGAGCCCGCCGTGGCCTACTTCCTTGAAGGCCCGCGCTCGGGCGATTTCTGCACCGGAGGGGAGACGAATCGGACGGCCCATTTCGCGGGCGGACGTCTGCGATCGCGGATCGCCAACCTGGGAGATAAATACTCCGTCTCGCTCTGGCTCTGGAACGGCATGCCCGCCGATGCCCGCCAGATCACCGGCTGGATTTTCTCACGCGGCCGCGACCATGGGCTCGGCCCCCACGGCGATCACCTGGGCATCGGAGGCACGGCGGGTCACGCGGGCAAGCTCGTCTTCCTCCACGGAAACGACGCCAAAGGAGCAACGCTGCTCGGCGGTCGCACGGAAATCGCGCGCTGGAGCTGGAACCACGTCCTCTTCGTCCGCGACGGCGACTCTGTGCGAATCTACCTCAACGGGGACGCCCAGCCGGAGATCGAAACGAAGTCGCCCTGCAGTTTCCCACCCGGCTTCGACCGATTGTTCTTCGGCGGGCGCTCCGACAACCAGTCGAATTGGGAAGGCCGCCTCGACGAGATCGCCGTGTTCGATCGCGCAATTGGGCCGGAGGAGATCACGATTTCCAACTGAGAGATTATCCGAAAAGCCGAGGGTGGGGTGGCTGGTGGCGGAGCGAAGCGACGCCCCAGACCGCGGAGTCCTGGGGTTTCGCTGCACTCAACCCCAGCCACCCAACTGGGCGATGGGCGTTTTCCGAATAGACTCTGAGAGCTTTCCCTATCCTCTATAGCCCGATCGCTCGCGCCGCGGGCCTCCCGATTGCCGGAACTCGACGGCGCGGTCGATCAGGCCCCGGATGTCGTATTGTGGTTGATACCCGAGCTGGTAGCGTGCCTTGGTGGTATCCACTGAGAAGTCCTGGCCGACCGGGTCCACCAGTTCGAGCACCTCGATGCCGAGCCGCTGGGCGGCATACGCGGCCGCTTCTCGGTAGTCGAACGGATCGTTCATGGCGATGTGATACGTCTCGCCTTCGATTCCTTCGGTCTTCAGGGCCAGGAGATAGGACTCGACGCAATCCTCCACGGCGACGATGTGCCGGCGCATGGGCTTGCCGTTCGGGTGGAGCAGGGCCACGGCTGCGTCGCGTCCGTCGGCGAAGCGCGCCCGCTCGTCTTCGTCCATCAGTTCCGTCCAAACCGGCACGCCGAACGTTTCGCCCGCCACGGTCAGGTGGGTGAGGATATCGTCCTCGGCTTGAATCCACGACATGCGGCAGATCACCGTGGGCACGCCCGCCTGAAGGAAGTACTGCCGGAACATCGTCTCCTCGACGACCTTCGAGAAAGCGTAATAGCCGGGGTAGGCGACCATCGGCATATCCTCGCGGATCGGCACCGGTTGCGGGTTGAAGTAGATGCCGTTGACCGCATCGCCGCTGGCCAGGATCACGCGCTTCGGCTTCTTCGTGCGCATCGCCGCGTCGAGCAGATTGAACGTTCCCTGGAAACTGACCGGTATGACATTCTCGCGGTCTTCCTTACAGGAGGCCAGATGGATGACCGCATCGCTACGAGAGACCAACTCTTCCATAGCGGCGCCGTCCCCAACGTCGGCCTGGACCTCTTCGACACCGTCGACCCCAATCGGCAAACGGCGGTCCACGCCGATGACTCGATAACCGCCGGCCAGGAGGGCCTCCGAGAGCGGCCCTCCCAGCTTACCGCTGGCCCCGGTAACCATTACCTGCTTGATGTCTGGCATGGCAGTCACTCCTCCTTGTACTTCATGAACTCGACGACCGCGCCGTCCTCGGCCTGGTAGAAGCCGACGACGGCGAAACCGACGTCAAAAGGCTCCAAAAGCACTTTCATCCCTTGGCAGGCGGCCTCGATGTCGTCCACCCGATAGGCCACGTGCGGCACCTCCCGCACCGGGCCGGTGACCGGGCTGTCCGGCTCGAAACGCAGCCACTCGACGCGGTAGGGGTGCTTCTGGAAGTCGGTGATCCACACCCGGGTAGGCTCGATGAAGATCTCCTCCGGCTTCTTCTCC
>JBDRTC010000905.1:0-3170 GCA_043824335.1 Planctomycetota bacterium
GGGGTGAGCAGTGAAGGAGGCCCCTTCGGATGCCGGTTGGTGGTCTGCAAACATGGGGAAAGATGGAGACAGAAGGTGAGCAAAGAGGAAGCCGTAAACCCTTATAGAACACACACTCTTCTTCTTCCTTCTACTAGTTCCCCCTGTTCTCCTATCTCGTGTGGAGACCCCGTTTCGCGCGTGTGTGTGGGACCTCCGGGGGAAAAGAGAAACAGGACCCCGAACCGCCGGGGCTGCCCGTCTCCTCTGGCCAGCGACGCTGGCGCTCCTGGACGCGTCCTGAGCCCCGTCAAGCAGTCGGCGGGCATCTCGGGTCTCGATCCGCACACGAACGAAATGCAGGGGCATGGGATTTCGTTCTGTGAGTATTGTGGCGCCGAGCTCAGACCGCAGATCACAAGGCGGGGGCACCCGAAGCGCTACTGCTCAGACGCGTGCCGGGCGAAGGCGTGGCGACAGCGGAACGGGAATGGGAAGGAGTGGCCCTGAACGCCGAAGACCTCCCGGCTTCGAGAGGTCCTCGGGCTGAGGCATGTGTGAGACTGCTACTTCCCGGTCTTCACTCCTTCCATGATCGCTTTGACGGCCGCCGCGTCGTTCCGGGCGGCTGCTACGGCAAGCGCCCTCACGAACTTCGACGCCTTGGCCGGCCCGGCCGCCTTGTGGATCGCGTCGTCTTCTTCGTGCTCTTCGACTTGCCCATCTTGCCGCTCCTCTCCGTCCGGGTTCAGCGCACGATCCGGCGCGGCTCCTTGCTGCAGCCCTCGCACGCCGCTTGACCGCCCTCGCGGTCGATCTCAAGCATCATCTCGGGCGTGATCTCCTCCCAGCGTTCCCAGACCCACGTGTCGGAGCCCGGGTAGGGGATGTGGCAGCACGCACAGACGATGCTCCCACGTTCGTTCCAGAAGACCTGGTGTGCCCGAAGACCGAATCGCGGGCTCGCGGTGGTCTTCATGATCTCACCTCGACGCGAAGGTCTTTCTCGAAGAGCACATTGCCCTCGCTGTCGGACAGCGCCATCCGCGCGCCTGACGGCGTGGGGCCCGGCTACGTCGAGGGCAACCGGCACTACGGAACGAGTGCCGTGACCGGCTCTGTTCTGGGCCACTCCCCCGGTGAGGAATTCCTCCACGCCTCGACCGCCCCGGGCCTTGTTGATCTGCATCCCCTAGACGACTCCACGCTTCGCGATTCCGGCTCGTCGTCCCACGGACCTCCGGATGACGACTTCAACTCCGTTCCACGTCCTGCGAACGAGTACTGGGACGTCGGAGCCTACGAGTGGGTCGGGGGCGGGAACCCGGGCTGGCAGATTCAGGCGGGATTCAAGGACACGTCGACCGGGGTAGATGGAACCGAGACCGCCGATGAGGGCCGGTCATCGCTGCGGGTGCATCCCAATCCATCCGGCCACGCAACCACGATCAACTTCTCCGTCCCTTGCGAAGGCCCCGCGTCCCTAAGGGTCTACGACGTCACTGGCAGGCTCGTGGACGAAGTGCTTGGCGGATCAGTGAGCGCGGGTCCCCGGTCTGTCGTGTGGACTCCGAACGTAGCCAGCGGCATCTACTTCTGCATTCTCAGCACAGGCGATCCGGCGTCGTGCGCCACGGCGAAGGTGGTAGTTCTGCGGTAGTATCATCACAATCACGTTGCTCCAAGGCGGACGTGGCTGGACCTGTGCTGGGGTTCAACTTCTGTCCGCCTCGTTGTGTGTGAGAGGAGTGGTTGCAGAGGCGGGGGCGCGGGTGTAGGAGCTGGCCAGGCTCGAGGCCTAGCAGCCTGTTGATTCATGCGGCTTCTCGAGCACGATTATTGTGGCATTCCCATCGACAGGAGGGTAGCCACGTCGATGTGCGACGCCGATCCAGTCAGCAGTTGATGTGGGTGGCATGTAGCGAGATGCAGCCTGGACCTGGACACGGGTTCTACGACGCGCTCAACGGACCTTTTCTTGAAACGGAGTTTGACCGGAGAGTGGAGGATCTGGGTGCTCCGCACTTCGAGTCGGACCATACGCCGCGACGGCGGGCGTCCATTTCCACGTGCATCTGATCGGGTATTCCGAGGGCATCGAGTGCGAGCGGGGGATCGAGTGACAACACGGTTGGGCGCTGGCGAAGTCGATTTGCAGAGTTGCGGCTGGCCGGTATCGAAAAGGATCTTCCTCGTGGTGGTCGCCCACGAGATCAGCGGGAGCAATTGGAAAGCAAGATCATTCGCAAGACAACCCAAGAGACTCCGGAGCATGCAACCCATTGGAGCACCCGTTCCCTTGCTGAGGAACTGGGCGTAAGTCAATCGATGGTTCATCGAGTTTGGAAAGCCAACGGGTTAAGGCCACATCTTGTCAAGACGTTCAAGCTGAGCCGGGACCCACATTTTGAGGACAAGTTAATTGACGTTGTCGGCCTCTATCTCACCCCACCAGAAAAGGCGCTCGTCATCAGTGCTGACGAGAAAACACAGATCCAGGCACTCGACAGAACCCAGCCGAGTCTGCCCCTTATTCCTGGCCGATGCGGGACAATGACACATGACTACAAACGCAACGGTACAACAACTCTCTTCGCCGCCATTGACATGACCCAAGGCAGAGTCATTGCATCATGCATGCCCCGCCACAGACACCAGGAATGGATCCAATTCCTGAAGCAGATAGATGCAGAGACACCGAAAGATCTGGGTCTTCATCTGATTGTCGACAATTACGCGACACACAAACATCCGAAGGTGAAAGCCTGGCTCAAGCGCCACAAACGATTCCATGTCCACTTTATTCCGACAAGCAGCTCGTGGCTCAATGTCATCGAAAGGTTCTTTCGCGGTCTTGATGAAAAGCGAGTGCATCGAGGGATTTTCGGAAGTGTGCCCGAACTAATTGATGCAGTGATGGGTTATGTCGGCCATCACAATAAAGACCCGAAACCATTCGTCTGGAGAAAAACCGCAGACGAGATAATTGAGAACGTTGGACGAGCGAGACTCGCATTGGATAATGTCCCAACAGGATGAATCACACCACTAGATCCTCGAAGAGACCCCGCAACTCCGTAGGGCTGTTGCCGCCGACGCCAGATTCCTTTTGTCTCTTGAGGGGCCGCGTCAGTGGACCGTGGTCGGACCATCCGAGGGCCGCAGAACGAAGGCGAGACCGTCCAGAATAG